>JAOUHE010000197.1 GCA_029865285.1 Chloroflexota bacterium | reverse complement strand
AAGGTCGGCATCGTGCGTACACGCCGGGGCGGACGCCTGGTCATCGACTTCTACTCCGACGAAGATCTGGATCGCCTGTACGCCATCATGCGCCGGGGCAGCCTTGGCGCATCCGCTGGCCCCGCCAGCCCCGATTACGGCACGAACGAGGCCGGTCGATGACCGCCGAGCCGACCCGCCGCACCCGCCGCAGCAAGGCGGTCGACGAGTACACCGCGGCCAACATCCAGGTCCTCGAGGGGCTGACGGCCGTCCGCAAGCGCCCAGGCATGTACATCGGCTCTACCGACGCCCGTGGCCTGCACCAGCTTGTCTGGGAGGTGGTCGACAACAGCATCGACGAGGCGATGGCGTCGGTCGCGACACGGATCGAGGTCACCCTGCATACCGACGGGCAGGTCGAGGTCGTGGACGATGGTCGCGGGATCCCTGTCGGCAAGCACTCGTCCGGCAAGGACGCGCTGGAGGTGGTGCACACCGTGCTGCACGCCGGCGGCAAGTTCGGCGGCGGCGGCTACAAGGTCTCCGGCGGCCTCCATGGAGTCGGCGTGAGTGTGGTCAACGCGCTCTCGTCAAAGATGCGCGTCGAGGTGCTGCGCGACGGGAAGCGCTGGTCCCAGGAGTACTCGCGCGGCAAGCCCACCTCGACGGTTCGCCAGCAGGGGGGCGCAACGGAGGCGAACCGCGATCTCACGCCTGGATGGGACCGCCAACACGGGACCCGCACGATCTTCCAGCCCGATCCCGAGATGTTCGAGACGCTCGATCTTTCCTGGGACCTGATCGCCACCCGCATGCGCGAGTCCGCCTACCTCAACAAGGGGCTCTGGATCTGCCTTCGCGACCGGCGCACCGACCGCGAGAAGAACCTCTACTTCGAGGGAGGAGTGATCAGCTTCGTCCGGCACCTGAACCGGCGCCGGGGCGTGCTCAATCAACACCCCGTCTACGTCGAGCGGATGGTCGACACGACCAGCGTCGAGGTGGCACTCCAGTACAACGACGGGTTCGCCGAGAACGTGCTCGCCTTCGCCAACAACATCCACACCGTGGACGGTGGGACGCACGTCACTGGATTCCGTGCCGCGCTCACCGGCTCACTGAATGACTGGGCCCGCAAGGCGGGGGTGCTCTCCGAGAAGGACACGAACCTGTCGGGGGAGGACGTGCGCGAGGGGCTGACGGCCGTGATCAGCGTCAAGCTCACGGACCCACAATTCGAAGGGCAGACCAAGGCGAAACTCGGCAATGCCGACGTCAAGGGAGCGGTGCAGACGGCGGTCACCGAGGGGATCATCCAGCACCTCGAGGAGAACCCGGCCGACGGCCGTCGCATCATCGAGAAGTCGCTCACCGCGGCGCGAGCCCGAGAGGCCGCGCGAAAAGCCCGTGACCTGGTCATTCGCAAGGGAGCGCTCGACGGCATGGCGCTGCCGGGCAAGCTGGCGGACTGCCAGGAACGTGACCCGGCGCGCAGTGAGCTGTACATCGTCGAGGGTGACTCGGCCGGCGGCTCCGCCAAGCAGGGACGGGATCGACGTTCGCAGGCGGTCCTGCCGCTGCGCGGCAAGCTCCTGAACGTCGAGAAGGCGCGCCTCGATCGCGTCCTGTCGAGCGAGAACATCCGGCCGCTGATCATCGCCCTCGGCGCAGGCATCGGCGACCAGTTCGACATCGCCAAGCTGCGCTATCACCGCATCTGCCTCCTGTCTGACGCGGACGTGGATGGTGCGCATATCAGCACGCTGCTGCTCACCTTCTTCTTCCGGCACATGCCCGAGGTGATCGAGAACGGCTACCTGTATCTCTGCCAGCCGCCGCTCTACCGGGTCAGCACCGGCAAGGTGACCCGGTACGCGAAGGATGAGAAGGAGCGGGAGACCGCAGTGAAGGAGTTGGCGCGCGCGGGCAAGACCAAGAACATCAGCGTCCAGCGCTTCAAGGGGCTCGGCGAGATGAACCCCGAACAGCTGTGGGAGACGACCATGAACCCCGACACCCGGACGCTGCTGCAGATCTCGGTCGGGGATGCCGCGGAGGCCGACGAGGTGTTCAGCACGCTCATGGGTGAGCGTGTCGAGCCACGCCGGGACTTCATCCGCGGCGAGGCCCGCAAGGTCCGAAACCTGGATATCTAGCCCACTGGAGAACGAGGCGACCGATGCCCAGCCGACACATCGCCGATATCCGCCAGGTCGAGGGAAAGACCGGGCGCAAGCTCGAGGACTGGTGCGCCTTGTTGGAGGCTCACGGGATCGGCGACCGCCGCGAGGCGGTCAACTTCCTGCGCGACGGGTATGCGGTCAGTCACGCATTCGCCCTTGCCATCGCTGCCAACTGCCTGCGTCGCTCGCGGGATGACTTCGAGGGTGGCCCGTGGGGCGACGGAGATGACACCTGGTGACCGCCTTGACCGGTACAGAGGGGGTATCACGCGGTCCCGGCGACGATGCCGCGCGTCGTGGACGGCGCTACGCCTTCGCCGATCACAACTGTTTCGCATGCGGTGGGGCCAACCCGATCGGCATGCACCTGGAGATCGAGCTCGAGGAGGGCGCGGCGGCGACCACCTGGGTGGCCGATCCTCGTTTCGTAGGGTGGGAAGAGAAGGTGCACGGTGGGATCCTGGCTACCCTGCTCGACGAGGTGATGGCATGGGCGCCATCGAGCTACGACTCGTGGGCGGTCACCGCTGAAATGACCATCCGCTACCGATCATCGGCCAACCCGGGCGAGGCGTTGCGCGCGCGTGGCTGGGTGACCGAGCGGAGGCGCCGCATCTACCGCGTTCGCGGCGAGGTTCGAGGTGCCGACGATCGGATCATTGCGGAGGCGGAGGGTCGCTTCCTGGGGGCAAGCCCGTCGGAGAAGGTGGCGCTCAAGGCCCGCTACGGGATGCCGGCCGACGTGACAGGCCCGGGGGCACCCTCCGAATGATCTTCACGACAGACACGACAGCAGCGACGAGGTAGACGACAGACCGATGGAGATGCAGCGGCTCGGGATCATCCGCCGCGTGGCGATCGAGGACGAGATGCGCTCGGCGTACATCGACTACGCCATGAGCGTCATCGTGGCTCGCGCTCTGCCCGACGTGCGCGACGGCCTGAAGCCGGTGCACCGGCGAATCCTCTACACGATGCACGAGATGGGGCTGCGCTCCACGTCCGGCTATCGGAAGAGC
>JAOUHE010000196.1 GCA_029865285.1 Chloroflexota bacterium | reverse complement strand
AGCGGCGGAAGAGGTCGTCGGCATCGGGCTCGGTGAGACCGGTGCGCATGGCGCCGTTCACGAAACGTCCACGTTCGGCCTGCATCTTGGCGTGGGACCGATGAGAGCCCATCGCCTTGCGGAAGATGTCCGCCTCGGTGGCGGTGTAGCCGCACACCTCGATGGCGATCTGCATCACCTGCTCCTGGTAGAGGATCACGCCCAGCGTGTCGGAGAGGATGGGGCGCAGCGCGTCGTGGGCATAGGTGACCGGCTCCTGCCCGGCGCGCCGGCGCAGGTAGGGGTGCACGGCGTTGCCCTGGATCGGGCCAGGACGGATGATCGCCACCTGGACCACGAGGTCCTCGAAACGCTCCGGCCGGGACTTGGGGAGCGCCTGCATCTGCGCTCGGCTCTCGATCTGGAACATGCCGACCGTGTCGGCGGCGCGGATGGTGCGGAAGACCTCGGGGTCGTCGTGGGGGAGTGCGTCAAGGTCGATTCTCTGTCCCGTGTCGCGCTCGATCCGGTCGAGGCACTCGCTCACCACGCCCAGGGTGCGCAGCGAGAGCAGGTCGATCTTCACCAGCCCCAGCGCCTCGATGTCCTCCTTGTCGAACTGCGTGACGACCCGGTTGGGCATCGTCGCGCGCTCGATCGGGACGAGGTCGATCAGCGGAGTGCGGGTGACGAGCATCCCGCCGACGTGGATCCCCAGGTGGCGCGGGAAGCCGTCGATCTCCGCGCACAGCTGCAGGAGCCACTGCCAGCGGTTGCGAGGCGGTGAGTGGGAAGTGGCTGGCGCGATTGGTGCGGCCGGTGTGGCCGGTGTGGTCGGTGTGGTCGGTGTGGTCGGTGCCGATTCCTGCCAGATGTGCATGGGTGGACCGTTAGACGCGGATTGAGCCGATTTCGGGCCGAAATCACGCTCCGCCGGGCCCTCGCCACGTTCAGCTCGGCCGTTGCCACGCTCGACTGACCCGCCTAAGGGTCCCCCGGTGACAATCTGGCGAGATATGGGCTGGGCAGGCACGGGCACCACGCTCGGGCGACGGCGCTCCTCGATCAACATGCCGCTCTCCGGGTCCACGCGCACGATGGGCGGCGGCGGCCGGACCGGCGACGTCCCGACCGGCGTCACGATCCTCGGCCCCGTCTCCGCCCCACTCTCCGCGACCCGGCGCAGTCCGCCCGGTCCGTAGCGCTTCTGCTCCCAGCCCTCGTGCTTGACCGATACCACCGACTGGTCGAGCACGCCCGGCCGGCGCGGCGGAACCCAGCCGCTCTCGCTGTACGGCCGCCCATCGTGGTCGCCGGCAGCGTCGCGGGCGCGCTTCTCGGCCGCCGCCAGGTCGGGACGCAGGGCGGGATGACCACTGCCATGCCAAGGGCTATCCGCGTCGTGCCCGATCAGCGGATTGGCGACCGCATCGAGCGCCACCTCTCCCGCCCCCATCTCCTCGAATAGCCAGCCGAACGTGCCATCGGCCGCCAGATCGCGGGCGACATCGGTCGCGTCGCGGGTGTCGAGCGCCTTGGCCACCCGGTCGACCAGCTCCAACGGGAACCCGAGTGCCTTGGCCACCTCCCTCACCGCCGAGCGGGCCCGGTAGGTGATCACCGTGCAGACCATCGCGGCGTGATCGGCGCCGTAGCGGTTGTAGAGGTACTGGATCACCTCCTCGCGACGGTTGACGTCGAAATCGATGTCGATATCGGGCAGGGTGCGAGCCTCGTTGATGAAGCGCTCGAAGAGGAGCTTGTGGGCGATCGGATCGACCTTGGTGATACCCAGGCAATAGGCCACGATCGAATCGCCGGCACTCCCCCTCCCCTGGCCGATGATCCTGTTGCGCCGCGCGAACTCCATCAGGTCCCACACGATCAGGAAGAACTCGGCCAGGTTGGTCCGCTCGATGATCTCCAGCTCGTGCGCCAGCTGCTTCACCGACTGCCGAGTAATGGGCCGATAACGGACGCGTAAGCCCTCGTGGGCAATCTGGTACAGATATGAGAACGGCGTCTCTCCCTCGGGGACCGTGAAGCCCGGGAACCGATAGCGCTCGAAGTTCAGATCGAGCTTGCAGATCTGGCCGATGGCGGCCGCCTGTGCCATCCCCGCCTCCCAGGCGCGCCGAGCGCGCACGTCCGGCAGTTGCCTGCCAATGGCGGCCAGCTCGGCCGCGCCCTTCAGCCGGTACTCCGCATTGGGGAGGAGCAGCTCGCGCGCCTCGTCCAGGGTGGCGCCGTGCCGGATGCAGACCAGTACGTCCTGGAGCCGATGCCCACCGGCCGTCGCGTAGTGCACTGCGTTGGTGACCAGCGTCGGCAGCCCGGCCGCTTCAGCCAGCTCGGCGAGTTGGGCGACGAGCCAGTCGTCATCGGGCTTCAGGTGATGGCTGAGCTCCACCGCGAAGTCGCCTTCCGGAAAGTGGCGCGCCCAGTGGCGGGCGGCGTCGTGGGCCGCCGCCCGCTCCCCGGCGAGCAGGTGGCGTGGCACCTCCCCGTTGCGGCAACCGGAGAGCCCGACGAGGTGGCCGCGCCCCTCGTCGAGCGCCGCGGTGACCAGCGTCCGCTCGAAGATGGGGCACTGCTTCTCCCCGGCGAGGTGGCCGCGGCTGGCCAGGCGCGACAGGGCGGTGTAGCCGTCGGCGTCGCGCGCCAGCAGGACGAGGTGATCACCAGGGATCGGGCCAGCGTGCAGCTCGCCCGGCCAGCCACGGCTGGCCCGCTCGCCGCGATACGGGTCGTTCAGCTTCCGCCCGCGGCGCGCCAGGCGCAACTCGTCCTCGTCACGGGGAATGGTCAGCTCCAGGCCGATGATCGCGGTGACCGGCGCCAGACCGGCGGCCCGGGCATCATCGGTCAGGGTCTGGGCGGCCGCCTTCGACAGGCGTACCGCGGCGTACAGGCCGGCGTGATCGGTCACGGCCAGGGCCGGCATGCCCAGTGCAGCCGCCTGGGCGATCAGCTCCTCGGGATGGCTTGCCCCGTCGAGGAAGCTGAAGTTGCTGTGGGCATGAAGCTCACAGTAGTCGTCGTCCGGCGTGCCCATTGGACACCGAATGATAGAACACACGTTCTAATCCGCCAAGCCCTTGACAGGACGGGCCGACCGTCCATACCATCGGGCAGCGCAGATGAGAAACCGGGCAACGCTGGTGGCGATTCCCCTGGTCGTCGCGGCGGCCATCCTGGTCGGACTGG
>JAOUHE010000195.1 GCA_029865285.1 Chloroflexota bacterium | reverse complement strand
CGGGGCGGTTGCCTTCCCCGCGCTCATCTTCGCGGCCATCCCGACCGGCCTCGTGGCGTTCATCCAGGTCAACGATCTCGATCCCAACCAGCTCGGCCAGATCGAGCAGTACATCGCCAACTTCCCGAACCTGCCGGCCAAGCTCGCCGCCCAGGGGTTCATCATCACCAACTTCATGGCCTACTTCCTGCTCATCCCGGCCATGGTGCCGATGGCCATCGCCACCCAGTCGGTGATCGGCGAGAAGGTGGCGCGATCCCTGGAGCCGCAGCTGGCCACGCCGCTCGAGGTGAGCGAACTCCTCGCCGGCAAGACGCTGGCGGCAGCCCTGCCCGCGGTGGCCGCGACCTGGGGCGTCTTCGCGGGCTACGGCTATCTGAACGGCGCCATCGCCGATCCACGGCTCACCCGCCTCGTCTTCAGTGACGTATGGCTCACCGCCATGGCCACCCTGGTCCCGCTCATCTGCCTCTTCAGCGTCCTCCTCGGCATCGTGGTCTCGTCCCGCGTGAACGATCCGCGAACGGCGCAGCAGATCGGCGGCTTCGTGGTGATTCCGATCATCGCGGTGGCGGTTGCCCAGTTCTTCGGGGGGCAGGCGACCTTTTCGATGGGGCAGGTGCTGATCGGCGACCTGCTGGTCGGCGGATTGATCGGTATCACCCTGGTCTTCGGGTCGTGGGCCTTCGATCGTGAGTCGATCCTGACGCGCATGGCCTGACCGATGGAGGAGCCCGCCCCGTCACCGGTATCGGTCGGCCGCTACCTGTTCGCAGCGCTGGTGGGCACGGCCGTGCTGGTGGGACTGCTCCTCGTCGCCCGGCCGCTCCTGTTCACGATGGCTCGGCCGCTCGACGACACGAACTACACGGTGGTCGCCACCTCGCGATTGACCGATCGACCGATCGTCCGGCAGCTGCTGCTCAATGAATCCCATGGCTGGGCGGGGGAGTTGGTGCAGGGCGACCGCACGCAGATCAGCGTCATCGTCGCGCCGCGCGCGGTCGGAGGCTTCTCGGTGGTGAACGCCTGGAGTCCCACCAACGACTGCGCGCTCGAGATCGGCGCGGACCGGTTGCGCGACTGTGCCGGCGATGCGTGGACCTTCGATGGCGTCCCGCTGGATCCGGCGGATCCTTCACTTCAGGCCTTTCCGGCGACGGTGGGCAACGGCGCCGTCACCGTCGATTTCACGCGGACCTTCGATCCCGTCGCGCGGTAGCATCACCGCATGCCTTCAGGACTCGACCCGCTCGGCTGGATCGTCATCGGCTTCTTCGCCGGGGTCATCGGCGGCTGGTTCGTGCCCGACCGCGAGCGGACGGGGTGCCTCGGCACAACCGTTCTGGGGATTGTTGGGGGCCTGTTCGGCGGCTGGTTGTGGACCCAGGTGCTCGATCAGGGTCGCGCGGGCGGCTTTTTGGGCGCCCTGTTGATCGCCAGCCTGGGCACCGCCATCCTGCTCGTCCTGATCCGCGGCCTGAGCCGCCGCTGAGGTTTGACGCCCCCCGGGGGGCATGGGAGAATCCGGCCCGCCTCGCTGCCTGACACGCGCGTCCCCGTGGTGGCCTTAGCTCAACCGGCAGAGCATCGGATTGTGGATCCGAAGGTTACGGGTTCGACCCCCGTAGGCCACCCCACTCCTCGCGGCCTCACGAGTCCCCTGCCATTCGACCCTTGCATTCGGGTGCATTCCGTCTAGGCTCCGCCGAGCAATGAACGTCGCCTCCGCCCCACGAGGTTCAGCGCCTCCGCACGTCCTCGTCGTTGACGACGAGGAGACGATTCTCCAGCTGGTGCGCGGGTACCTGGAGCGCGAGGGGATGACCGTCAGCGTGGTGGGAGACGGCGCGCAGGCCGTCGCCATGGTGCGCGAGCTGGCTCCCGACGTGGTGGTCCTCGACCTGATGCTCCCCGGGCTTGACGGCGTCGAGGTCTGCCGCCAGCTACGAACCTTCACCGATGCCTACGTGCTGATGCTCAGCGCCCGTGACGAGGAGGTGGATCGGATCGTCGGCCTCTCGGTCGGCGCAGACGACTACCTGACCAAGCCATTCAGTCCACGCGAACTGGTGGCGCGGGTGAAGGCCCTGCTCCGCCGTCCGCGCTCTGGTCCGGCGCGCACAACCATCGGCGCCAGTGGACTGGCGATCGACCTTGGGCGGCGCGAGGTCCATCGCGGCATCGAACCGGTCAAACTCACCCTTACCGAGTTCGAGCTGCTGGCCGCGCTCGCGCGCGATCCCGGCGTTGTCGTCAGTCGGCAGGAGTTGCTGGATCGTGTCTGGGGGGTCGACTACTACGGCGGCGACCACGTGCTCGATGTCCATATCGGGAATCTGCGACGCAAGCTCGGCGAAGACCCTGATCAGCCGCGGTGGATTGAGACGGTGCGCGGCATCGGTTTTCGTTTCGCGGCACCGTCATGAGATTGGTGCCCCGCGGCCTCCGCGGCCGCCTCCTCGTCGCCAACCTGGTGGTGGCCGGCGCAGCCATCGGCACCGTGCTGCTCGGCGTGAGCCTGGTGGGTCCCGGCTACTTCCAGGAGGCGATGGGCCACCGTCCGGGTGATCCGGCCGGACAGCAGATGGACGCGCTGATCCTGGCCGCCTTCCACGAGGCCATTCGTACGGCGCTGCTGGCGGCGGCCGTCACCGCGCTTGGCGCCGCGGTGGTTGTCAGCCTTGCCATCTCGAGTCGCATCGCCAGCCCGGTCAGCCGGCTGGTTGGCGCCGCGCGCCGCATCGCCGGGGGCCACTACGCGGAACGCGTGCCGATGGAGGGCGAGGGCGAGGTGGCCGAGCTGGCGAGCGCCTTCAACCTCATGTCAGCCTCGCTGGAGAGCACCGAGCGGCGCCGGATGCAGCTGGTCGGCGACGTGGCGCACGAGCTGCGCACACCCCTCGCCACCCTGGACGGCTATCTCGAGGGTTTGCAGGACTCGGTCATCGAAGCCAAGCCGGAAACGTGGGAACTGCTTCGACGGGAGACGCACCGGCTGACGCGGCTCGTGGGAGACCTCTCCGAGCTGTGGCGGGCCGAAGCGCGCCAGCTACCGCTGCGAACGGAGCCCGTGCAACTCGGAGAGGTGGTTGAGGAAGCAATCGCACGCTTCATGCCGAGCGCGACGGAGCATGGCGTGCGGCTCGAGAGTGCTGTCGCGCCCGGCGCGGTCGCGTTGGCCGATCGGGACCGCGTTGTGCAGATCCTCGGAAACTTC
>JAOUHE010000044.1 GCA_029865285.1 Chloroflexota bacterium | reverse complement strand
ACCGGGAAGTTGCCGAGCGCCGAGTTGTCGTAGATGACGTTGCCGATGAACTTCGCATCCGCGACGAGGTCGGGAACGATGTAATCCCCCAGGCTGAGCGAGAAGGTGAAGATCGAGCCGGCGACCAGCGCCGGGATGAGCAGGGGCACGACGACCCTGCGGAAGGTGAGTCCAGCGCGCGCGCCCAGGTCGGCGGATGCCTCGAGCAGGGAATTCGGGATACGCTCGAGCCCGGCATAGATCGGCAGGATCATGTACGGCAGCCACAGATAGCTGAGCACGACCCACGCGTTGGGCAACTCGTCGAGGCCCGGCCCCGCGACCCCGAACGGGATGAGCACCCAGGCCAGGAATCCATTGCCCTGAAGGATGGTTCGCCACGCGTACACCTTGACGAGATATGCCGCCCAGAGCGGCATGAGCACCGCGACGAGCAGCACTCCACGAGTGCGCGGAGACGCAACGCGCGCCATGTAGTACGCGATCGGGAAAGCGAGAAGCGCATCGGTCAAGGTGACGAGCACCGCGATACCGACCGTGCGCAGCGCGATCGTGCGGTAGACCGGGTTCCCGATGATCTCCTCGAACGCGTCGAGGGTCCAATCGAAGGGTGCGACCTTGCCGGTGAATGCGTCCTTGGCCCAGAACGCGTTGAGCAGCAGGACGAAGAGCGAGCCCAGGTAGACGAGGACGATCCACGCCAGTGGGGTGAGCAGCAGCAATCGCAGCTGTACGCGTGGCCGCGCGTACAGCCAGCGGGCCAACCGTCGGCCTCGACTGACGATCGGTGGCGAGACTCCGGTTCCTGCACCCTCAGCGGTCATCGGTCAGTCCACGCGCGGCTTGGAAATGGACGGGGAGGAAGGAGGCTCCCCGGGGATATGTCTCCCCGAGGAGCCTCGGCTATCGCGATCGAGATCCGAATTGCGGCATCAGCTGCCGCGGAGCGTCGTCCAGGCAGCGACCCAGTCGTCCTGGTCCTTGCAGGTGGTGGCTGCGTCGTCATCGGCGCAGTCGGCCTGCGGGGTGGTCCAGTACCAGATCTTGTCGTAGTAGGCCTCGTCGGTTGCGTGCGTCTGCTCGCAATGCCCCGGAGACAGCGTCTCGGCGTACTCACAGGCCGCCTGGCTGGTCGGTGCCTCGCCAAACCAGACGGTGGCCTGACCGTTCGCGTCGGCCGACATCATGTGGTTCATCCACAGGTACATGCAGTTTGGGTGCGCGGCGTTCTTGGCGATCATCCAGGTGTCCGACCATCCCGTCGAACCCTCATCGGGGAGAATCGCCTCGACCGGTGCTGACTCACCTTGCAGCAGGCTGACCTGGTACTGCCAGGTCGTGCCGACCACGACGTCGCCGGACCCGAAGGACTGGACCTGGTCGGTCAGCAGTCCCCAGTACAGCGCGCCGTTGTCGCGCTGCTTCTCCAGCAGGTCGATCGCGGCCGCGAACTGCGCATCGTTGAGCTGATAGGGATTGGTGATCCCCAGATCGGGGTTCTTGGTCATCAGGTGCAGGGCCGCGTCGGCGATGAAGATCGACGAGTCGTAGACGCTGATCTTGCCCTGGTACATGGACCCGTCTTCCCAGATCGGGTCCCAGCTGGTGGGAGCGGTCGTGACCGCTTCGGTGTTCCACATCAGCAGGTTCGGGCCGCGGCCGTGGGGCACGCCGTACGGGACGCCGTCCTTGGAGTTGTGGCCCTTGAGCTTGAGCCCCTCGAAGACGTTCGCGTAGTTCGACAGGAGGTCGACGTTCACCGGCGCCACATCGCCGGCCGCCATCAGGCGCACCGTCGCGTCGCCGGAGAACGAGCCGCCGTCATATTGACCAGACTGCAGCAGCTGCACGCCATTGGCCGAGTCGGTCATGGGGGTGGCGTTGACCATGCAGCCGGTCTCGTCCTCGAAGCCGGTCACCCAGTCATACGCCGGATCGATGGCGCCACGCTCGGCATATCCGTCCCAGATGATCAGATTCAGGGCGTCCTCGGGATCGCCGATCGCAGTGAGCGCCCCGCTCGGGACCGACGCACCGCAGGCCGCGGCGACAATGGCCACGGCAGCCATCAACGCAGTGATTCGCAAGGTTCTCATGGGCTGTTCGCGTCCTCTCCTTCTGTCGCTGCCCGCGGACTGCCCGCCAGGGCCAGCACGTGCTCCCGCCGCCAGGCGAGCCGTACCGGCCTGCCTTTCGCCGCGAGCGCCTCCATCGACGAGGACTCCAGGTTCTGCTGGGTAACGACCAACTCGCCTCCCTCGTCGAGCACAACGATATAGCGCGTATCGGACCCCAGGTACACGACTTCGCGCACCCTTCCGAGCGCGGACAGTTCGCCATCGGCCGCTTCGTCGCCGATCTTGCCGAGTCGGATCTTCTCCGGCCGGACCGTAAAGGTCCCCTCCCTGCCGATGACGGCCCGCGCCGTCTCTCCGGTGAGCAGGTTCGACGTGCCCACGAAGCCGGCGACAAAGGTCGTGCCCGGGCGCTCGTACACCTCGGCCGGAGTGCCGACCTGCTCGATGGCTCCCCGGTTGAATACCGCCAGGCGGTCGCTCATGGTGAGCGCCTCTTCCTGATCGTGCGTGACATAGATGAAGGTGATCCCGACCTGCTCCTGGATCGCCTTCAACTCAATCTGCATCTCCTGCCGCAGTTTCAGGTCGAGCGCACCCAGCGGCTCGTCGAGCAACAGCACACGAGGCCGATTGACGAGCGCCCTCGCCAGCGCCACGCGCTGGCGCTGACCACCGGATAACTGCCCCGGACGGCGCTTGTCATACCCATCCAGCTGCACCATGAGCAGGGCGTCCGTCACCCGCTGTTTCCGCTCGGCGGCCGGCACCTTGCGCACCATCAACCCGTACGCCACGTTCTCGGCGACCGACATGTGCGGGAAGAGGGCGTAGTCCTGGAAGACGGTATTCACATCGCGATCGAACGGCGGAACGCCGGTCACATCCGCGCCGTGGAGCAGGATCCGGCCGCCGGTCGGCTGCTCGAAGCCGGCGATCATGCGCAGTGTCGTCGTCTTTCCTGACCCCGATGGGCCGAGCATCGAAAAGAATTCGCCGTCGCCGATTTCCAGATCGATTCCGGCCACCGCGGCGATCTCGCCAAAGCGCTTCTCGAGCCGTTCGAGGCGGACCGCAGGCACGCTGCCGGATACGCGTTCGGCCGCATTCGTGGCGGCCTCTGTGCCGGCGGATGCGGTCATCGGGTCGACGGGCAACGAATCCCTCGCGAGGGCTCGGAAACGCGCGCGTCGGTCGCCCGACGCCGCAAACGGTGTCCCGAGATTGGCGAACTGTGCGGCGTTGACGGGTGGCTGTCAAGCGCGCGGACAGGCGTCCGACTGGGTCCATCCGTGGTGGCTGGCCCCACGAACATGTGGCTGCTCGACTGGTACAGTCCGGGCGCCCGCCGCGCTGCGACGGCCAAAGGAGGAGCCGCGTGATTGAACCCGGGGTCGGCCTCGCACTCGGCGCCGCCGCCAGTTGGGGCGCGGGGGACGTGGCCGGTGGCGTCGCTGCCCGCCGGGCCGGTGGCCTGGTCGTCGCCGCCGGCGCGCAGCTGATCGGCTTCCTGCTGCTGCTGGGTGGGCTTCTGCTGCTCCGGCCCGCACCGCCCGATGCGCCGACTCTTCTCATCGGGAGCATCGGTGGCGTGTTCGGAGGTCTCGGCCTGGCGGCCCTCTATCGCGCCCTGGCACAGGGGTCGATGGGCCTCGTCGCCGCGGTGTCCGGCGTGGGCAGCGTCCTCATCTCGCTCGGCGTCGGGGTCCTCGTCTGGGGCGACGCTGTCAGCCCCCTTCAGCTCGCAGGCGTCGGCTGCGCCGTGGCCGCCGCGGCCGCCGCGAGCGGCGCGACGAGGCATGGCGTCAGCCGCCAGGGGCTGATCCTTGCGGTCGGCGCGGCGATCGGCTTCGGTCTCTGGTTCGTCTTCGTGAACCGCGCCGCCGAAAGCGGGCAACTCTGGGCACTGGTCGCCGCACGCGGCACCGCGACGCTGGTCGTGGGAGGCATGGTGATGGCTCGTAACGAGCGGATTCTGCTGCACGGCGCGGGACGGCTGGTGGCACTGGCGGGCGCGCTGGACGTTGCCGCCAACGGCCTCGTGGTCCTCTCCTTTGCGACGCTGGGGGTCGGCATCGCCGCCGCGCTTTCGGGACTCTATCCGCTGGTCACCATGCTGTTGGCCCGCGTGCTGTTGGGCGAGTCACTCCCTCGCCTCGGTATGGTGGCCGTGCTCGTCGCCGTGGCGGGGATCGTCCTCATCTCGCTCGGGGGCTGACCGGCCGGGGCCCTGGGTTCAGGCAGGCCAACCGCCTCCGGTGTGGCCGCTGCAATCCCGGGTGATCGTGCGCATCGGTTCATCTCCGTGAGTCTCTGCGACGCCGACAGATGCGGCGTCCACGAGGACGGTGAGGAGACACCCGGGTGCCTTATCGCGGACTTACCACGTGCTTACCGGGCGCGTATCATTGCGGGCCCACCGGCCATCCCACCCTCGAGCATCGAGAACCTCGCGCATGACCTTCGATCGTGTCGCCATCGTCGAGTCCGCGCTCGACGCCTATCTCGCGACCGCCGCCCAGGCGGCCAGCGTGCTGCCCGGCGATGCGCCGCTGCGCGCGGGGAGCGGACTGACGGCGCGCAAGGCGGTCGAGCTGTTCGAGGACCAGGTCCTGTCGCGCCAGCTCGACGTTGCCGCGCGCGAGCTCAAGAAGACGAACCGCAGCTTCCACACGATCAGCAGCGCGGGACACGAGAACAACGTGACGCTCGGAGCGCAGCTGCGGATCACCGACCCGGCGTTCCTGCACTACCGCTCGGGCGCGCTGATGATGGCGCGGGCGCGCCAGCTGCCGGGTAGCACGCCGGCGTTCGACACGCTGCTCGGCATGGTTGCCAGCCGCGAGGACCCCATCGCGCAGGGTCGGCACAAGGTATGGGGCAGCCGACCCCTGTGGGTGCCGCCGCAGACGTCGACCATCGCCAGCCACCTCCCCAAGGCGATGGGCCTGGCATTCAGCCTGGCGCGCGCGCGCCGGCTCGGCGTTGCGATCGACCTGCCCGATGACGCCATCGTGGCCTGCTCATTCGGAGACGCCAGCGCAAACCACGCGACCGCGCTCTCGGCCATCAATACGGCTCGGTATGCGGTCCGGATCGGTCTGCCGATGCCGATCCTCTTCATCTGCGAGGACAACCAGACCGGCATCAGCGTCCGGACGCCGGAGAGGTGGATCTCGTCCACGTTCTCAACGATGGAGCACCTCGCCTACCACTTCGCCGACGGCGAGATCGACGAGGTCTGGGACGCCGTTGCCGAGGCGATCCACTACGTCCGGGGTGCCCGTCGGCCGGCCTTCCTGCACCTTCCCACGGTGAGGTTGTGGGGACACGGCGGCAGCGACGCGGAGCAGGTCTACCGGTCAGCCGCGGAGATCATCGCGACCGAGGCGCGCGACCCGCTGCTGGGCAACGCGAGGCGCCTGATCGAATCAGGAGCGGCGACCCCGGAGCAGCTGCGCGAGCTGGTGGCGGACACCCGCCGCCGCGTGTGGGCTGCCGCCGAGGAGTCGACCCGCCGACCCCGACTCGAGACGACCGAGGAGGTCGTCGCCCCGCTGGCCCCAAGCCACCCGAAGCGGGTCGCGGAGCGAGCTCGCGCGGGCCTGGTGGATACTGACACGCGGCGCGAGATCCATGGCGGGACGCTTCCCGAGGAGGCGACGACGCCCAACGCGCGCACCCTGGCCGGCTGCATCAACGCTGCCCTGATCGACGAGATGGCCCGCCACCCGGAACTGCTCGTCTTCGGCGAGGACGTCGGGCGAAAGGGCGGCGTCTACAACGTGACGAACGGCCTGCAGCGGCGCTTCGGGGTCGGCCGGGTCTTCGACACGCTGCTCGACGAGACCTCGATCCTGGGGATCGCGCAGGGGGCAGCCCACATTGGCCTCCTCCCCGTCCCGGAGATCCAGTACCTGGCCTACGTCCACAACGCCATCGACCAGCTGCGCGGCGAAGCGACATCGCTGCAGTTCTTCAGCAGCGGGCAGTTCCGCAACCCGATGGTCGTGCGCATCGCCGGGCTCGCCTATCAGAAGGGCTTCGGGGGCCATTTCCACAACGACAACAGCATCGGCGCGCTCCGCGACATCCCGGGCCTGGTGCTGGCCGTGCCGTCGCGAGGTGACGATGCCGCACGCATGCTGCGCGGCGCGATCGCCATGGCCGCCGAGGATGGTCGCGTGGTCGTCTTCCTGGAGCCGATCGCGCTGTACCACGAGAAGGACCTGGAGGCCGATGGTGACGGCGGCTGGCTGACCGATTACCCCGCGCCGCCGGCGACCCTGCTTCCCGGTGAGGTCGGGGTGTACGACGCGCCCGGCACCGCGCGCCCGGATCTGCTGATCATCAGTTACGCCAACGGGCTGCGCCTCTCGCTGCAGGCGGCCCGCCAACTGGCGGCCGATCACCAGATGGCGGTGCGCGTCATCGATCTGCGCTGGCTGAATCCGCTCCCGACGGCGGCGATTCGAGAGCATGCCGCTCAGGTGGGCAACGTGCTGGTGGTCGATGAGTGCCGCAGGACCGGGGGCGGCGTGGCTGACGCGATCATCGCCGACCTGGCGGAGGCCGGGATCGGCCACCTGCTGGGGTCGGTGCGAGCCGTTGACAGCTTCGTTCCGCTCGGGACGGCGACCAGCGCGGTCCTGGTCGGGACCGACCAGATCGTCACGGCAGCCGTCGCCGCGGTGCGCGGGCGGCTCTACGCATGAGCGATCGCGCGGTCCTCGCCTGCCCGGGTCGGGGCTCGTACTCGGCAGCGTCGCTCGGTTCGCTGCCGCCCGACCATCCATGGGTCGTGCGCGCCGAGCAGCTCCGTGCCGGCTACGGCCTCGAGCCGCTCCTCTCCCTCGATCAGGCGGAACGCTTCGAACCTGCGCGGCACCTCCAGCCGATCCACGCCTCGCCGCTCATCTTCCTCGTCTCGCTGCTGGATGCTGAGGTGGCGGTCCGCGACCACTCGGTCAGCGCGGTGCTCGGTAACTCGCTGGGCTGGTACACGGCCCTCGCTGCGGCCGGGGCGCTCCCGTTCGATGATGCATTCCGGCTCGTGCAGGAGATGGCCATCCTGCAGCAGGAGCCGCTTCCGGCCGGGGGCCCGGGCGGCCAGGTCATCTACCCCCTCGCCGACGCTGCGTGGCAGCCCGACCCGCGGCTGCATGCGGCCGTCCGCGCCGTGCTGGCCGACCCGGCCGGGAACGGGAGCGGCGAGATTCACGAGAGCATCGATCTGGGTGCGTATGCGGTGCTTGCCGGCGACGAAGCGGGGGTCGCACGACTGCTCGGCAGCCTGACGCCGGTGAAGGTCGGAGAACGCCTCTTCCCGCTGCGCCTCGCGATGCACGGCCCGTATCACACGCCGCTCGTGGCGCACGTTGCCTCCGCCGCCCGTGAGCGACTGGCGGACCTGCGCTGGAGGGCACCGTCGGCCACGCTCATCGACGGGCGTGGCGCTCGCTGGACCCCATGGTCGACCGATCCGGCCGCTCTCCGTGACTACACGCTGGGCGAACAGGTCACGACGCCGTACCGGTTCGCGGTGAGCGTGCGGGTCGCCCTCTGTGAGGAGGCGCCCGACGTCCTGGTCCTCCCCGGGCCGGGCAATTCCCTCGGTGGCATCTGTGGACAGCTGGTGGTGGCCGAGGGCTACCGCGGGATCCGATCGCGGGAAGACTTCGAGGCAGCCCAGCGCTCTGAGTCGCCGGTCGTGCTATCCATGCGCCGCTGACCGCGCGCCACAGAGTCATGCCGGGGCCCGACGCGAAGCACATCCCGCTCTCAACGCCGATCGACCTCCATCTCACCCTGGCGCCGCTGGCGCACGGCCGGGGAGACCCGACCATCCGCTTCGCCGACGACGGGATCTGGCGCGCGTCCCGGACGCCGGAGGGAGCGGCCACGCTCCGCCTGCGCTCGGTCGATGGTGGGGTGGCGGCTGAGGCCTGGGGGCCCGGTGCGGGGTGGGCACTCGAACACGCGGCCGCGCTCGTCGGAGCTGACGACGAACCATCCAACCTCGTTCCGCACCACCGACTGGTGGCTGACCTCGTTCACCGGTTTCCGGGCCTCCGAATGCCGCGCTCGGAGAGGGCGTTCGAGGCGCTCCTGCCGGCGATCTGCGAGCAGAAGGTGACGGGCATCGAGGCCAGGGCGGAGTTCCGCGCGCTCATCGCCGCGCACGGCGAGCCCGCTCCCGGGCCGATTGCGATGCGCCTGCCACCGGAGGCATCGGTCCTTGCCGGACTGCCGTACTTCGTGTATCACCCCTTCGGCCTGGAGAAGCGTCGCGCCGACGTGATCCGCTCTGCAGCGCGACTCGCTCCACGCCTGGAGACGGCAACGCCGGACGAGGCTCGAGACCGAATGGCGGCGGTTCCCGGCATCGGGCCGTGGACCATCGCGGAGGTGACGCGTGTGGCCTACGGGGACCCGGACGCGGTCAGCATCGGTGACTTCCACATGCCGAACCTGGTCGCCTGGGCCCTGGCGCGGGAACCGCGCGCGGACGACGCACGGATGCTCGAACTGCTGGAGCCGTACCGGGGCCAGCGCGGACGAGTGCAGCGGCTGCTGGAGGTCTCCGGCATCCGCCCACCACGCCACGGGCCGCGGCTGGCGCCGAGAAGCATCGCGGGGATCTGACGCGACGAGCGCCGGACGCGCTAGAGGTAGTGGGCGATCCGCGCTCGCATCGCGATCTCCTCGCGGAAGTCGGGGTGCGCAATCGCGATCAGCGCCCGCGCTCGTTCCGACACCGTGCGGCCATGGAGCTGCGCCGTTCCGAACTCGGTGACCACGGTGCGCACGTGCGCGCGGGTGGTCACGACGCCGGCACCCTCCGCGAGGAAGGGCACGATGCGGGAGACGGTTCCCCGGGCCGCGGTGGATGGCAGCGCGATGATCGCCTGGCCATGGGGGCTCAGCGCCGCGCCGCGCATGAAGTCCATCTGGCCGCCGACGCCGGAGTAGAACCGGGGACCGATCGAGTCGGCCGCCACCTGGCCGGTCACGTCCACCTCGATCGCCGAGTTGATGGCAACCATCCTGCTGAAGCGCCGGATCACCGACGTGTCGTTGGTGTAATCGACCGGACGCATCTCGATCATGGGGTTGTTGTCCACGAAGTCGTACAGGCGCTGCGTGCCCATCATGAAGGCCGAGACGATCTTGCCCCGGTTGATCTCCTTCCGGGCCCCGGTGAGGGCGCCCGACTCGACGAGGTCGAGCACCACGTCGGTGAACATCTCGGTGTGCATCCCGAGGTCGTGCTTACCGTGGAGCGCCAGCCCGACCGCCGCAGGGATCGAACCGATCCCCATCTGGATCGTCGCGCCATCGTCGATCAGATCGGCGACGTAGCCGCCGATCGACCGCTCGACCTCACCGATCACCGGGCTGGCATGCTCGAAGAGCGGGACCTCCACCTCGACGCCATACGCGATCTGCGAGACGTGGATGAAGGTATCGCCCAGGGTGCGCGGTACGCGCGAGTTGAGCTGGGCGATGACCACCTTGGCACTCCGTACCGCGGCGAGTGCGGCGTCGATGCTCGACCCCAGTGAGCAGAACCCGTGCGCGTCGGGGCGGGTCACGTTGACGAGGGCGACATCGAGCGGCAGCGTGCCCGAGGAAAAAAGATCGGGAACATCGGACAGGAAGACCGGGACGTAGTCCGCGCGCCCCTCGTTTACCGCTTTCCTCGCATTCGGCCCGATGAAGAGGGCCTTGTGGCGGAAGCGGCCGGCCATCTCCGGCGCCAGGTGCGGCGCCGGCCCCTCGGTGTGGAAGTGCACCATGCTCACCGAGGCGAGCTCCGCCGAGCGCGCCACCAAAGCGTCGAGCAGGACCGATGGAGTGGCCGCGCCGCCGTGCACGAAGGCCTGCTGCCCGGAACGGATCCCGGCCACTGCCTTGGCGGCGCTGACAATCTGCATGGGTCGAGTCTACGGCCGCGCGCCGCTCACCGGCGAGTGACCGATGGCCCCACCGGGGCGGACCGATCGGCGGCCTGCGGCAGGGCGAACGGCACTCGTCCTCCCCGCGTCCCGCGCCGCATCCTGACCACATGCACGCCGCGCGACCGCGGATTCGCCATGTCCGCCGGGACGATGGGCCGGCCATCGCGGCGTTCTACGCCGCGCTCAGTCCGGAGAGCCGCCGCACTCGCTTCTTCGGCACCTTCCGCGAGATCACCGACGCGGCCGGTCGACGATTCGCCGGGGCGCGCGAGCGCGGAGGAGATGGCTGGGTGGCGGTCGTGGGGCGCGGGGTGATCGTCGGGCATCTCTGCCTCGAACCGCTCGGCACCGAACGCAGCGGCCGGACGGAGGAGGTCGCCGTGGCGGTCGCCGACGCGTGGCGCGGCCAGGGCCTCGGGCGCCGGCTGCTCGATGCTGCGATCGTCTCTGCTCGCCGCCGCGGGGTCGTCGCCCTGGAGGCCACCATGCTGACCGGCAACCAGCCGATCCACGCGCTGCTGGAGCACTCCGGCCTGCCGTGGAGTTGCCGCGCGGTCGAACCCGGAAGCGAGTCGATCCGCCTGGAGCTTCGCGGCGCGGCCCTGCAGGGCGCCGCGTAGCAGCCCAACCATCCCGTTCGCCTCGCACCACGCCGCCGAGGAGCGTTCGAGCGAGCTGGTCATCAGGTACCGGCACGCGAGGCAGTCGAGCCCGGGTACACGACCACGATTCGGGCACGCGACGATGCGCCCCACCACCAGCCGTGTTCTGGCGTGACAGACCACCCAGTCCAGGTTCGACGACGTTGGCGTCATTTGTGCCCTCCGCCATGGTCGATCTGCTGCGCCGCTGCGCTCCGGCGGGCTCCCCGGGCGCGGATCTGCTAAACCACGAGCGCGACGCCGGTGAGCGTCTCGGTGGCGGCCAGTGCGCCGCGCAGGCGATCGGCGTGACGGTGCTCGTCGTCACCCAGCTCGATGAACTGCTCGGCGATCGCGTCATCGCCCACGCGGCGAGCCTCTCCCGCGTACTGCGGATAGAGTCGGCGATGTTCGGTCACCTCTCCGGCGAGCGCCATCTCCAGGTTCTCCACGGTCGTTCTGGCGAGCCCCAGCAGTTCTGCGATCTCCCGGAAGTGCTCCCGTCGCTCCTCCTCCCCGATCTCCCTGAAGAGGTCGGCAACATCCTGTCGGCCTTCGGCCGCGGCCCGATCGGCAAAGAGCGCGTAGCGCAGCGACGCCAGCGCCTCGCCGCACAGGGCCTCCTCGAGGTGTCGACGTGTCACGGCTTCCATATCGTTCCTCCGGTGCGGATTTCCCGTGCAACAGGCACAGGCCACCACACTGCAGCCACATCGTCGGCGATTCGCTCGTTTGGAACGACTGCCGGATGGACCAATCGGCGGGACCAGCGTCCCAGCCGTTGCTGACCGATGGCCCTCGCCGATGGGTGCCGCGAACTGCGACCCTGCTGTTGGGCCCGGCGCGGGACGCCCTGTCCGTGCCGGCCCGCACGCGAACACAGACAGGAGGCATTCGATGCGCGTCATGGTCGCCTTTGACGGTTCCGCGGGGGCTGTGGCGGCGCGGGACCTCGTTGCACACCTTCGATGGCCGGCTGGCACCGCCATCACGCTGGTCGCCGCACTGGAACGTGGCCGGGACCTGTTCGGAGCCCCCGATTGGGCCGTGATACCGCGCGACGCCGTGGAATCCGAGGCGCTTGTCCTTTCCGACCTCCAGGAGACGTTGAGCCAGGCGGCCGAACCGCTGCGCACCCCTGACCGAATCGTGGAGACGCGCGTCGTCCGCGGGCGTCCCGCCACGGCCCTGCTCG
>JAOUHE010000194.1 GCA_029865285.1 Chloroflexota bacterium | reverse complement strand
ACGCCGTGCAACCGGATGTGATGCCTGACTCCCATAGCCAGATGATGTCCGACCTGAATGTGCTCGCATCGATGTCGGTGAAGGGGGTGCCGGAGGTCGGAGTCCCATCCGGCCTGCCGAACGGGTTTCCGGCAAACGCGAAGAGGTAGTCGGGGGTGCCACCGCTCCGGCGCGATGTCTGCTGGATCCAGATCTCAGCATTCACCACGTCAGGGTGCGCGAAGTGGCGCTGGGCAGCCTCGTCATACCCGTTCGCGGCACGTGTGATATCGGTCCAGGTCAGGGAAGGGTTCTCCAGGATTGAGGTGACGAGCCAATCGGTCCCCAGGTCGCTGGCGTAGTAGGCCGATGCGCCGGCGGCCAGTGCGGGGTAGGAGTAGTTGCGCACGCGCTCGTAGGCGACCGACTCGGTGGCGGGCGTGTCCCACGACTCGCTCGCACCGGGCGTGTAACAGGCATTGCCGTAGATCATCACCCAGTTCGGCGCGGGGTTGATCCCATCGGTGTTGGTGCTGCCGCCGCAGTAGCTCCACTGCGCGGCTCCGTCGGAGCTGGTCAGCGTGCCGAGGATGGCCTTCTCGCCGCAGTAGACCATGGTGGTGGACCAGTTGTCGCCGTCTCCGGCGCCCGCGACGCGGTTTAGACCCCAGCCGTTGACCCGGTCGCGGTACTCGACGCCGGTGCTGTACGGGTTCGGATACCCGTTGCCGTGGCCCATGTAGATGACGATGTTCGCCCCGTTCACCGCCGCCTTGACGTTGGCCCAGGTGGCGTTCGGCGAGTAGACCTTGACGACCGTGGCGCCAGCCGCTTCGGCGGCGGCCGCGGTCCGATCCGCGTCCTGCCGATAGGAGTCGGTTCCGGTCCCGAGTGGGCCGACGATGATCGCCACCTTCTGCGGTGCAGACACTGCCGCGGCTGGGACTGCGGAGAAGACCGACGCAGTCAGCATCAGGGCGGAGATGGCGGCGACACGGAAGCGGTATGGCAACGGTTCGTCCTCGTTTCGGGCGCTGCCGGTACGCGGGTTAGCCGGCAGTGCTCCAGCCAAACCGTAGGGGCGGCAGCGTGGGATGCCCATGCCTCGATGGTCAGAACCGTGCGCGACGTTGGGGCCATGTGCGCGCAGGCAACCCCCCTTGTGCGCGCCGGCACAGGCCCGGCCGAGGAGGCGTCCTAGTCCTGCGTGAAGTTCAGGATCACCAGCAGCCGGTCGGTCTGCTCGAAGTCGAGAGCCGGACGCAGGAAGGCGGTCTCGGTGAGAGCATTCGCATCCTGCTGCAATGCGACGACGGTGCCGATCAGCAGGCCCCGCGGGTACGGACTC
Organism: Chloroflexota bacterium; assembly: GCA_029865285.1. GTDB lineage: Bacteria > Chloroflexota > Limnocylindria > QHBO01 > QHBO01 > CF-167. The sequence continues at coordinate 1,912 of JAOUHE010000194.1, read as the reverse complement.
CGCGCCGTGGCGGGGCCGGCCTCGCTCAGGGTGAGGCCGGCCGTGACGATGGTGTCGCCGACAACGAGCGCGTCGGTGACGCGCACCTGCACCATCACCAACTGACCGCCGAGCTGGCCCTGAACAAGACCAAGGGCGCGGGTCTGTTGATCCAGCGCAACGACGCGGGATCGCGGGTCCACCACCAGCCGCACCGTGGCGGTGTCGCTTGCGACAGCCACGACCGTGCCGGCCAGCGCCCCGCGCCCGACCGCTGATCCGACCACGGGCATGCCGACGGCGAGCCCGTCGGCGCTGCCGGCATCGATCCCGACGTCCCACGTGAAGTTGCCGGCATCCCGACCGGTGATGCGCACCGGGAGCAGGTCCATCTCCAGCGAAGTCGTCAGGCCAAGAAGGCCGCGCAACTCCTCGTTCTCTACCGCCGCCTCGCGCAACTCGGCGAGTCGCTGCTCGGCGCCCGCCAGCTCGCTCCGCAGACGGTCGTTCTCCGTTCGCAGACGATCGATCTCGCCAACCGCGGCGAATAGGTCGGCGACTCCCTCCGTTGCGCCTGCCAGAACGCTGCGCACCGGGTCCATGGCTCGGGCAGCAGCGTCCTGGAGGGCGATGGTCGGCTCGGTTCGCGACGTCAGGAGCAGCAGCAGCGAGACGACCGTGAACGAAGCGAACCAGAGTCCGCTCCGCGAGCGCCGATGCGGGCTGCCGCTCATGCCTGTTCCACCGATGGCGGCTCTTCGGTCAGCGCGGCGCGCGGCTGAACTGCTCGCTCACCATGACACGTTCGAGCGTATCGAGCTCCTCGAGCACCCGCCCCGTGCCGCGCACCACGCAGGTGAGCGGATCGTCGGCGATATGCACCGGCATCTGCGTCGCCTCCGCGACCCGCTTGTCGAGACCGATCAGCAGGGCCCCGCCGCCGGCGAGGACGATGCCCTGATCCATGATGTCCGCCACGAGCTCGGGCGGCGTCTCCTCGATCGTCTCTTTGATCGCGTCGATGATCTGCATCACCGAAGGTTCCAGGGCCTCGCGAATCTGCTCACTGCTCACCTCGACGCTGCGCGGGAGGCCGGTCAGCAGGTCGCGACCACGGAACGTCACCGTCCTCTCATCCGGCGTCGGGTAGGCGGAGCCGACGGCGATCTTGATCTCCTCGGCGGTCCGCTCGCCCATCAGCAGGTTGTATTCGCGCCGCGCGAATCCGACGATATCCACGTCCATTTCGTCGCCGCCGATGCGGATCGACCGGCTGACCACGATTCCGCCGAGGCTGATCACGGCCACCTCGGTGGTGCCGCCGCCGATGTCCACGATGAGCGAGCCGGTCGGCTCGCTGACCGGGAGGCCGGCACCGATCGCGGCGGCCATCGGCTCCTCGATCAGGCGCGCCCAGCGGGCCCCGGCGTTGATGGTGGCGTCGCGGACGGCACGTTTCTCGACCTCGGTCACGCCCGACGGGATCCCCACCAGGACGCGCGGCCGCGGGATGCGAGCGTATCGGTCGTGCACCTTCTGGATGAAGTACCGGATCATCTGCTCGGTCACGTCGAAGTCGCTGATCACGCCGTCACGAAGCGGCCGGATGGCCACGATGTTCGCCGGCGTTCGTCCGACCATCCGCTTGGCCTCGGCGCCGATGGCGAGCACGCGCTTGGTGCGTGTGTCCATGGCGACCACGCTCGGCTCGGAAATGACGATCCCGCGGTGGCGCACGGTGACCAGCGTGTTGGCCGTGCCGAGGTCGATCCCGACATCGTGTGAGAGGAGTCCGAGCAGACCGTCGAAGATGCCCACGGTGCCTCCGGTGGGGTGCCGATGGAGATGGCGATGGATGCGTCACCACGCGCCTGGACGCGGCGTCAAGGATGACGGATCGGTCCCGCCGGGGCAACGTCGATCTGGCGGCGAT
>JAOUHE010000072.1 GCA_029865285.1 Chloroflexota bacterium | reverse complement strand
CTCGGGTATGGTGTAGGCGATGCCTCCAGCTCAGCGCGATGACGACAACCCTGCGCCGCCCCTGATCGCAGCGGACGACCTGCGGCGTCTGGCCGACGGCACCCACCCGCGCCCCTGGGAGATCCTCGGGGCGCACGTGCGGGCGATCGGTGACGTTCCAGGGGTGGTCTTCAGCGTCTGGGCGCCGAGCGCTCGCGCGGTCAGCTTGACAGGCGGGCCTGATCGGCCTGGTGCTCCTCGGCCCGGAATGCGGATGATTGACGCGTCGGGGATCTGGACTGCATTCGTCCCGGGCATGTCTGCCGGGGATCGGTACGAATTCGCCGTGACCGGCGCCGACGGCCGCACGCAGCTGCGGGCCGACCCGATGGCCCGCTGGGCGTCACTGCGCCCCGCGACCGCGTCGCGTGTGGCTGGCCCGGCGGCTCACGACTGGGCCGACGGCGCGTGGATGCGCACGCGAGGCGAGCGCGACCCGCATCGGTCACCGATGCGGGTGTACGAGGTCCACCTGGGCTCATGGCGTCGCCGGACGGACGGGGGATGGCTCTCGTACGCCGAGATCGGTCGGCGGCTGGCCACGCACTGCCGTCGCCTGGGATTCACGCACGTGGAGCTGCTGCCGATCGCCGAGCATCCGTTCGACGGCTCGTGGGGCTACCAGGTCACCGGCTTCTACGCCCCGACCGCCCGTTTCGGCGCCCCCGACGGCCTGCGGTCGATGGTTGATCGCCTTCACCAGGCCGGGATCGGGGTGATCCTCGACTGGGTACCTGCGCACTTCCCGAAAGATGCCCACGCACTGGCCCGCTTCGACGGCGGTGCCCTCTACGAGCACGCCGACCCGATGCGCGGCGAGCACCCCGACTGGGGAACCCTGGTCTTCGACTACGGGCGGCCGCAGGTGCGCAATTTCCTCGTGGCGAACGCCCTCTATTGGCTCGACGAGTTCCACTTCGATGGCCTCCGCGTCGATGCGGTGGCCTCGATGCTGTACCTCGACTACTCGCGCCGACCCGGACAATGGCGCCCGAATGTTGACGGCGGCAAGGAGAACCTCGAGGCGCTCGCGTTCCTGCGGGAGCTGAACGACCGGGTGCACAGGACCTTCCCCGACGCGGTCACGATGGCCGAGGAGTCGACCGCCTTTCCAGGCGTGACCCGCGCGACAGACCAGGGCGGCCTCGGCTTCGACCTGAAGTGGGACATGGGCTGGATGCACGACACGCTCGACTACTTCAAGCGCGCCCCGGGCACGCGAGGCAAGCACCGACAGCGCGTCACCTTCCGCGGCCTGTACCTCGGGACCGAGCGGTGGCTCTTGCCGCTCTCCCACGACGAGGTGGTCCACATCAAGGGCTCTCTGCTCGGGAAGATGCCCGGGGACGAGGCGCAGCGATTCTCGAGCCTTCGCTCGCTGCTGGCGAACCAGCTGGGACAGCCCGGCAAAAAGCTCCTCTTCATGGGCAGCGAGCTCGGGTCGGCAGGCGAGTGGGATCACGATGGCGAACTGCCCTGGGCAGCGGCCCGTGGCGACGCGTGGAGGCTTGGCCTGGCCCGATGCGTCGCTGACATGGGCGCGCTGTATCGCGCCCACCCCGCGCTGTGGGAGGGCGACGAGGACCCGTCCGGCTTCAGCTGGATCGATCTCGGGGAGCAGGACGGGGCCACCTTCGCCTGGCTCCGGCGCGGTGTGACTCCAGACGGCAGCGTCGACCACGTCGTGATCGCGCAGAACCTCGGGCCGTTGGAGCGGCGCGGCTACCGGCTGGGGCTGCCCTTCGCCGGCGACTGGCGCATCGCCCTCGATACCGATGCACGCCGCTACGGTGGGTCGAGCGCGGGTCGTCGGCGGCGCGTTGTGGCCGAGTCGGTGGCCTGCGGTGACATGCCGGCCTCGACGACGATCACGCTGCCGGCGCTGGGAACGATTCTTCTTCGACCTGAGGCGGACTAGGCTCTCGGTCGGCCGGTCGCCATGATGGCGGCGAGGCGAGTCACAAACGGATCCGCCTCGAGTTCCTCGATCGGGCTCGGGAGCCCGATCGACCAGTTGTGCCGCGCCGGCATCACCGTCCCGGGCAGGTTGACCCGCTCCTCGACGACGAGCGCATCCTCCAGCGTCGCAACGATCACCGCCGACGGACTGGCGGCGAGCGCCGCGTGCGTGGCCAGGATCACATCGTGCACGCCGCCCCCGGAGGGCTGATCGGCTACCCGGAGCACGCGGTCGCGGAGCATCGCCATGCTGGCAACGTCGGGTGTCACGCCGGCACGCTCCTGATCGCTGAGATCCGAGCCGCTCCATAGGCCTGCCACCGTTGGCAGGTCGTGGGTCGTGATGAGCGCCTGGGCCGACCAGGGGTACTCCGACGGCGGGACGTCCTCGAAATAGACCAGCCGCATCGACAGGATCTGCCGATCAGCGAGGGTCTGCCGGACACCCGACTCGATCGTTCCCAGGTCCTCGCCGACCACCCACGCCCCGGCTCGCTCGCTCTCGAGCGCCAGCACGGCCAGCAGTTCGGCCGACGGGAATCGCACGTACGCACCTTCCCCGGACGATCGCCCGGCCGGAACCCACCAGCCCCGGAAGAACCCACCGATGTGGTCGATCCGCAGTCCGCCCGCGTGCCGAAGTGACGCCCGCAGCGTGTCGATGAAGGGTCGGTACCCCGCGGCACGGAGGCGGTGCGGGACAAATGGCGGCAGACCCCAATCCTGGCCATCGAGCGCGAGGAGATCGGGCGGCGCACCCATGCTGGCACCCTGCGCCAGCTGTCCCTGCCACGACCAGGCGTCAAAACCTCCCGGGTCGAACCCGATCGGCAGGTCGTGGACCAGGCCGGGTCCAAGGCTCCCTGCTGCCCGAAGCTGATCGTCGAGGAGCCATTGGACCCACTCGTGGAACGCGACGCGCCCGGCCGCCACAGCCGCCTCGCGCGCCACACCCGGTGAGCCCGGGTGTCGCAGGTCGTCCGGCCAACGGCGCCAGTCGCCGCCGAGGCGCTCGGCAACGACAGAGTAGGTCGCCCATTGGCGCAGCGATGCGCCCAGCTCGTCGCGGAGGGCGGCGACACCCTGCTCCGCGGCCGTCCCGGTGCCCGCACCCGCCGCCCAGATCTGCTCGAGCGCTCGCTGTTTCAGTGACTGGACGCGAGCGCGATCCACGATTCGTTCTGCGTTGAGCGCCTCCCCCGCTCTCGCCAGCGGATCGAGCTGGTCGGCGATCGCCTCCGCCCCTGGGATGGAGCCGATGGCCAGGTACAGCGGGTTGCGAAAGCGCCGGGTGCCAGGGAAATACGGACTCGCCTCGGGGTCTGGACCCGGAGTCGGCGCGCCGAGCGGGCTGACCTGGAGCAGGCCGGCACCGAGGCGCGACGACCAGCCCGCCAGCGTGCGCAGATCGTCCAGATCGCCGATCCCCCAGCTGCGTCTCGAGCGGGCCGTGGCAAGCTGCACCGACCAGCCCCACGTCCGCAGGTGGGCCGGCAGGTAACACCGAGGCGGCGCGCAGAGCAGGAGCTGCTCACCCGCTTCGGTGCTCAGCCTGTGGTAGCCATGCGGCAGATCCCGCGGCAGGCTGGCCGTCACGCCCAGATCGGTCCCGTCCTCGAGCGTCAGCTGTCCGGGTCCGGGCAGCTGCTCGCCGGCGTTCACCAATCGAACCGGGTCGAGATCGGAAGGCGGCACGCCGCCGGGAGCGCCACCCATCGCGTCCGCGAGCGCCGCGTGCGACTCGGCCGAAACGGTGCGGGACCGGCCCCACACGTCGGTCCAGGTCGGTTCGATGGGATCGGCGCGCTGGCTCATCCTGACCGGGCCCGCCGACGCGGCGCGCCGAGACGACGGATCGTGAAGACGCGGTAGGGCAGCCTATCCGGGTCAAGTTCGACCGCCACGTCTGCGCCACGCAGCCGGCGCGAGCGCCCGGTCAACAGATCGACCATGAGGTACGGCTCGTCCCAGCCGATGCCGATCGCCGGCAAGTCCGGGTGCAGGATCGCCCGCTCGGGCGTGGATGGATCGCAGTTCACCGCCACGAAGACCGGGTCGCGCCAGTGCAGAGGCTGTCCGCTCAGCGGGTCGATCGACCCTTCGGGCAGCGCCTTGCGGTAGAAGATCGTCCGCTCGCCGGTGACGTCCTGGAATTGGAGGTTGTCGTACAGGCGCAGTGCCGGCCACTCGCGCCGCGCGCGGTTCAGGCCCGTGATGAGCGACTTGATGTTCGGCCGGGCGCTCCAGTCACGCGCGCGGATCTCGTACTTCTCAGAGTGCGCGTATTCCTCGCGGCCAGGCAGCCGACCCTGTTCGCACAGTTCGAAGCCCGAGTAGATGCCCCAGCTGGGCGAGAGCGTCGCGGCCAGGACCGAACGGATCTCGAAGGCAGGCCTGCCGTGGTCGAGATGATGCGGATTGATGTCCGGCGTGTTCGGCCACAGGTTGCCGCGGAAGTACTCACGCATCTCGCCCGCGGTCAGCTCAGTGAGGTATGCGCGCAATTCCTCGCGGTTCTCGCGCCAGGCGAAATAGGTGTAGCTCTGCGTGAAGCCGGCCTTGGCCAGCGCCCGCATCATCTTGGGCACGGTGAACGCCTCGGCAAGAAACAGCACGTCGGGGTGCGTGCGCTGCACCTCGCCGATCAGCCATCGCCAGAAGGCGACCGGCTTGGTGTGCGGGTTGTCGACGCGAAAGATCCGCACCCCTCGACCGACCCAGGTCTGCACCACCTCGAGCCAGGCGTGCCAGAGCGACCGGCGAGCGGCCGGATCGGTCGCGGCAAAGTCAAACGGGTAGATGTCCTGGTACTGCTTCGGCGGGTTCTCGGCAAAGCGGATCGTTCCGTCGGGCAGGTGGCGGAACCACGCCGGGTGCTCGCGGACCCAGGGATGATCGGGCGAGGCCTGCAGCGCGAGGTCGATGGCGACCTCCATGCCATGTCCCTCCGCCACGCCCAGGAAGTGCTGGAACGCCTCGAGTCCGCCGAGCTCGGGCGCCACCGCGTCGTGCCCTCCGTCGGCCGATCCGATCGCCCACGGGGAGCCCGGGTCATCGCCGCGGGCCTGCACCGTGTTGTTGCGCCCTTTGCGGTTGGTTCGGCCGATCGGGTGAATCGGCGGCAGGTAGACGACATCGAACCCCATCGCCGCGATATCGGGGAGGCGCCACTCGGCCTCGATCAGGGTTGTGGCAGCCGGGTGCGCCGGGTCGCGGCCCTGTGACCGCGGAAAGAGCTCGTACCAGGCCGAGAAGCGGCCACGCTCGCGGTCGACCACGAGCGGCAGCTCGCGGTCGTATCGCGTGGCGGCGGTTCGATCCGGGTGCCGGCGCGCGGCGACCATCACATCGGGCGCCGAGAGTGCAGAGGCACGGGTCGCGTCCGTCCGAGCCCGGCCCGACCGCGCGAGAGCTGCACGCAGCGTCGTTCCGTCCGCGCGACTCGCGCGACTCACTTCAGCGCGCTCGGCAGCGGCGGCCACCAGGAGACGGCCCTCGGCCACCTCGACGGCGATGGGCACCTCGGCGGCGAGCTTCTTGGCCACGACCACCCCCCACGACCCGATGGCGTCGCGCCAGGCCTCGATGGTGTATCGGTGCGCGATGTTACGGGTCAGCGGCAGCGAACCGCTCCAGCGGTCATTGTCGACGTGCCGCATTGGCGTCTCGGTCCAGTCGGTCTCGTCCTCGGCCCGGACGAGCAGCGCGGCGTCGAGCAGGTCATGGCCGTCGGCAACGATGTCAGCGGTCACGCGGAGGGTGTCGCCCACCACGCGTTTCACGGCGTGACGCCCCCCGTCGAGCTCCGGCTCGACCCGCTCGATGATGATGCTGCGCCGGGTGCCAACCTCGAAGGACGCGGGCTCAAGCTGCTGCTCACGCAGCGCCCTGGCCGTCGCTGCGGCGCGCCTGGTGGTCGTTCGCGTCGTCGTCATCGGTCTGGGCGCAACCGTAGCGCATCGGACCCAGGTCGCGTGAGTGGCTGAGCGGCGAACCGATCTCCCGCCGTGTCAGTACTCTTTCGCAGATGCCGATCCTCCGTTCCGTCGCCCGCGGTTCTTCGCTCACCGCGGCCGCGGCCGTCCTGCTGATCGCCTGTACCGCTGCGCCATCGGTCGAGCCGAGCAGCACCGGCACGGCCGCATCCACCCCGGACGAACCGGGCGGCTCGATCCCCGGCTCGACCAACCCACCGCTGCCGACCGGGCCGGATCACCTGCGCCTTGAGCGCGTGGTCGAGGGCCTCGCCGATCCGATCAACATCGCCAACGCCCGCGACGGGAGCGGGCGCCTATTCATCAACGAGCAGGCTGGCGTGATTCGCGTGATCGAGTCCGATGGCACGCTGCGAGCACAGCCCTTCGTGGACCTGACCGATCGTGTGCAAAGTGGTGGGGAGCGAGGCCTGTTGGGGCTTGCCTTCCACCCCGATTTCGCGACCAATCGACGCCTCTTCGTCCACTACAGCCGACTCGCCGATGGCGCGACCGTTCTCTCGGAGCTGACCGCGGCCCCCGATGGCCAGTCCGCCGATCCTGACAGCGAGCGAGTGCTGCTGGTCGTGGACCAGCCATACGCCAACCACAACGGCGGACAGCTGGCCTTCGGTCCGGATGGATTCCTCTATCTCGGACTCGGCGACGGCGGATCGGGGGGCGACCCGCAGGGCAACGGCCAGAACATGGGGACCATGCTGGGCAAGATCCTGCGCATCGACGTGGACGGGTCGCGTGCTGCAGGAGAGCAGTACGCCATCCCCGCTGGCAACCCGTTCGTCGGCGGCGGGGCGCTGCCGGAGATCTGGGCCTACGGCCTGCGCAATCCGTGGCGCTTCAGCTTCGATCGTGTGTACGGCGACCTCTACATCGCCGACGTCGGCCAGGGCTCGTGGGAGGAGATCGATCGTCAGCCGGGTGATTCGCCCGGCGGGGAGAACTACGGGTGGAACGTGATGGAAGGGCGCCACTGCTCCTCCCCGGGCTGCGACCAGGCCGGGCTCGTCAAGCCGATCGCCGAGTACGACCACTCGCTCGGCTGCTCCGTGACGGGCGGCTACGTCTACCGGGGCTCGCTGCAACCGGACCTGGCGGGCATCTACGTCTTCGCCGACCTCTGCTCGGGGCGCCTCTTCACGCTGCACGTGGACGAAGGCACGATCACCCCCAAGGAAGTGCTGCAGCAGCCGATCCGGATCTCGTCCTTCGGTGAGGACGAGGCCGGCGAGATCTACCTGGTCGACCTCGGTGGCGGCCTCTACCGGGTGGTCGTGGACGGCTGAGCGCCGCCTGGCCACACGGCACCCATCGAGCGCAGACTCACCCAGCGCCCGTGGCCGATCACGAGGTGGTCGAGCAGCTCGATATCGAGCAGCCGCCCTGCCTCGGTCAGCTCGGCGGTGATGCGAAGGTCCTCGGCCGACGGCGACGGGTCGCCCGACGGATGGTTGTGCGCGACCACGATCGCGGCCGCCTGCCGTCGCACCGCGTCACGGAATACCTCGCCTACCCGCACCGGTGAGCCGGCCAGATTGCCGCCGTACACGGTGCGCATGGCGATCACCGCGTTCTTCGTGTTCAGGAGCAGCACGCGCAGTTCCTCGCGCTCGAGGTGACCCATCAGCGGGATGAGCCGATCGGCGAGGTCCGCCGGCGTGCGAACCTGCCAGCGCCCATCGGGCCAGGCTCCGGCCGTCCGACGCCCGAGCTCAACGGCCGCGAGGAGGGCTGCGGCCCTGCGCCTGCCAAGCGGGGCGAGGTCCGACAGGTCGGCTGCGGCCAGGCCGGCCAAACCGCCGCGCTCGGTCAGGACCGTCCGGGCTTGCCCGACGCCGTCGGTGCCACCAACCACGAGGGAGATCACCTGGTCGTCGGCGAGCGTCGCCGGCCCGGTCCGCACCAGGGCCTCGAGGGCGGCACTCGCACCGTCGTCGCGCGGAAGCACGGACCGTGGCCGGGGCATGGGGCGGAGGGCGGCGGACACGAACGGAGGGTATCGGGGATCCGTAAGGCCGCTCTTATCGGGCC
>JAOUHE010000043.1 GCA_029865285.1 Chloroflexota bacterium | reverse complement strand
GATCCCGGCAAGGCCGGCAGCCACCAGCAGCAGCGCACCGAGCGGAATCGTTGGCTCGACCTCGGCCATGGCGGTGTCAGGCAGCCCGCCCTCGCCACCGGCCTCCGCGGTGGGATCGCCACCCCCATCGCCCCGCACGGGTTCCGGTCCCCACGTCATGCTGTCCAGCACCCCATCGGCGTGCAGGGCCAGGGCGGCGAAGCCCTCCCCTTCGGGCGCGGTCAGGGCAATCACCGCCACGGAGAAGTCCATGTCGACGATCACCAGCCGAAGATGCTCGCCGTCAGCGACGGAGAACCCGTCGTTGCCCAGGAGCGCCTGCGTCACCACGCCATTGCTGGTCTCATCCCCAGGGCCCCCAGAGCCGTCCCCGCCTCCAGGCTCCACGGAGCCGTAGGAGGGGAAGAGCAGCAACTCGCCCGTGCCGCAGCTATCAGGGACCGCGACCGTCGCATCCAGTTGGAGGGCCGGCATCCCGCCAATCGTGACGGCAGCGACCGTGACATCGGCGAGGGCGGGATGGGCAGCCAGCCAATCGGCCAGGACGCCCGACGCTGCGCCGATCTCGGTGACCGACGTGCCACACGCGTCAGCAGCGCCGAGGCCGTTGAACACCGCGAATGACAGCAGTCCGTGGCCGTCGGCCAGCGAAACGCCGACGCCGGAGCTGGTCGCCAGCCACTCGTCGGCGAGCGTGAAGAAGAGGACCCGCGAGAAGCCGTAGAACTCATAGGCGCCGGCAGCGAGTACGCCATCGCACACCGCGGGGGCTTCGCAGGGCGGAGGCGGAGGCGGCTCGAGCGAGAGCTGGCCGCGGACGGCGCCGCCCGGATAAGCCGGCGTGTGGACATCTACGTAGAAGCTGGCAGGGTCGTCGGCGATTGCCTGCAGGACCGCAGCATCCAGTCCCGTCTGGCACGGCTCGACGCCAGGATCGGTTCCCGCTCCGCCGTCCGGAGGCGGCTCGCCCGGGTTCGCGGTCGGCAGCGGCAGCACAAGCACGGCGTCCCCAACGGCGTCGGCAGCGCCGGCATGGACGTCCGCCACTGTGGCGTCATCCAGCCCGGTGACCGCCCACCAGACGCACAGCGTCCCGCTTGCCGCCTCGATGTCGAGCTCCACCCAGCCAGCTGCGACCGGGTCGCCACCGTCGGGTAGCACGCTGGAACCCGACAGGACGGCCCAGGCAATCACATAGTTTGTTGCCTCGAACGCCTCCAATTGGCCGCGGATCGCACCACCCGGATAGGCCGCGGAGACCAGCTCGAGGTAATAGGCCGATGGATCGGCGACGATGGCGTCCAGGGTGGCGGGATCCAGGGACTCCAGGCAGCCGTCCGACAGCGGATCGGCAAGGTCGATGACGCCGGCGCCCACTTCGCCTGCCGGTCCGGCGTGAATCGAAGCCGAGGTCGGCTCGTCGATCCCATCCCACGAGATCGACCAGCACATGGTGCCTGCATCGGTGTCGATCATGACGTAGCCGGAACCCGAGCCGGCGTCGATGGCACCGGGTCCGGGAACCACCTGGTCGCCGGAGAGTCGAACCGAGAGTTCGGTCGTCACCGGGCCTTCCGGGCCGACCGCCATCGCGGGGCCCGTCATGGCGAGGATGAAGATGACGCTGAACGGGATTGCCACGTTCAGGGCGCGTCGCGAATTCATGGGTGCCCCTTGCTGCGTGCTGTCGCTAGCCAGACGCGATCTCGTTGCTGGTAGTTCCCGTTCCTCTAGAGAGGCGATCCTCGGCCAGAGCTCTGGTTGCCCATCCCGGGGCTGTGCTCGGTGTCCGCGGGCTCAGCCGGCGCGCCACTCGGCGCGGGTGCCTCGAGACGTCCGCGCACCACCTCGTTGTGCACCGCCCGCTCGACCGGGTCAGTGATCCAGCGGCGCTCGGCCCATCGGCGCAGAGGCGGGATCCGCAGCAGGAGACTCCTCAGGCCCATGCGCGCATTGTGACTCGTGCCGCGGGCAGCCGAGAGCTAGGGGCGGTACACCGTGACCGAGGTCAGGCTCCCCGGCACGTACGTGTACGAGTCCTTGGCCACGTTGCTCACCGTCCAGGTGGCCGACGTCGTTTTGCGGCCGACGTTGAGCGAGTCCGAGCACGTGCCGCCACTGCCTGTCGTGCAAGTGCTGGCGGTGCCGGACGACCAGGCGCCGGTCACCGTTGCCCCGACCAAGGGGGCCCCGGACCCATCGCGCACCTCGATGGTGACGGTGGCGGTCCACCCGCCCTTGCGGCTGCCCGCACTCGGGGTCAGGGCGCTGATCGTCATCGTCTGGACGACCGGCGGGGCCGAGACGGTCACCGGCTGCGAGGTGGTCCCCGTGGCGCCCCCGTTGTCGGTGACGACCAGGCTCACCGAGTAGGTGCCCGCCGCGGAGAAGGTGTGACCGGGTGCCACCCCCGACCCCGAGCCGTCGCCACCGAATGTCCAGGCGTACGAGGCGATGCTGCCATCGGGATCGGATGAGGTGGAGCCGTCGAACGAGCAGGCGAGGTAGGTGCAGGAGTAGGTGAAGCTCGCCGTTGGCGACTGGTTCGTCGGTGGAGGTGGCGGCGGAGGCGCGCCATCCGCCCAGTAGCCGGCGCCCCAGCTCACCGCGGCCAGCTTGGCCTGGCCCGAGATCGAGGGGTGGAAGTAGTCGCCGCTCACGTCGGAGCTGGTGAAGACCGTGGTGTAGGCGACCTCCCCGTCCCACAGGCAGCGCGCGTACTGCGCGCAGACCTGCTCGAGCTGGGTGTTGTAGTCGACGTTCCGTTGAGCGACCGTCGCGCGACGGTCGACATCGGTCTGGTTGGTGGAGGTCGGGTTGGCCAGGAGCGACTGACAGATGCCGCCGACCGACCAGATGAACCGCGCCCACCAGTTCCCCTTGAACAGCTCCCACAGGTGGTACACGTTCGGGATGCTGCTCAGGTAGATGTTGGTGTTCGGCGAGCCCGACGCGAGCGTCGCCATGGCGGTCTCGAACTGCGACCGGAAGTCACTGACCTCTGTCATCTCCACGGCGGTATCGGTGCACAGGTCGTTGCCGCCGATCAGCACCGTCAGGTAGTCCGGCTGCAGGGCGACCACGTTCTGCATCTGGCCGTCCAGGTCGGCCATCTTGGCGCCGGAGACCGATCGGTTGTAGTTCTTCCCGGAGATGCCTGGATTGAGTGCCAGCAGGCGCAGGTAGTGGCTGTTCACCGTCGAGTTCGTGCCGGTCGACCAGGAGTTGGCGGGGTAATCGGTCCCGAGGCTGCCGCCGGTACTCGCCGCCTGGGTGATGGAATCGCCGACCGCCGCCATGGATGCAGGCAGTGGGGGTGAAGCGATCGCTGCCGGTGCCAGACCGATGAGCATCGCCGCCGCGACGAGCGCCGCAGGCCAGAATCGCCGGGTCATTGCCCCTTCTCGCTGACCGAACGACTGGAGTCTGCGCAAGATTCTACTCCCCGGAGTCCATACCGCCTATCCTCGCGCCCATGCCGGACCATCTCGCCCGCGCCCGGGAGTTGCTCGCCCGCCATCCGCTCATCGACGGGCACAACGACCTGCCATGGAAGATCCGCACCTCGAAGTCCGCGCGGGGCGACCTTGACGCGTACGACCTCACGGCTGCCGCCCCGGACGGTGGCCACACCGATCTCCCGCGCCTGCGGAGCGGTGGCGTAAGCGGCCAGTTCTGGAGCGTCTACGTGCCCGGCGAAGGGCCACCCGGTCATGCGCGACTCCAGCTCGAGCAGCTTGACCTGGCCCGGCGGATGATCGACCGATACCCCGACGACCTCGAGTTCTGCCTCACGGCCGATGACGTCGAACGCGCCATGGCGGCCGGTCGGATCGCCTCGCTACTGGGGATGGAGGGCGGCCACGTCCTGGAGGGCTCGCTCGGGACGCTGCGGGCCTTCTCGGATCTCGGCGCGCGCTACCTGACCCTCACCCACAACTCGAGCAACGAGATCGGCGACTCGGCGACAGGTGAGCCCGTCTATGGCGGCTTGTCGGCCTTCGGGCGAGAGGTGGTCGCCGAGATGAACCGGCTCGGCATGCTGGTCGACCTGTCGCACGTGGCTCCGACCACCATGGCCGATGCCCTCGACGCCACCCACGCCCCGGTCATCTTCAGCCACTCATCCGCCCGGCCGCTGTGCGACGTGGCGCGAAACGTTCCCGACGAGATCCTGGGCCGCATCCCCGCCAACGGCGGCGTCGTGATGGTCACCTTCGTGGCCGCCTTCATCGGTCCCGAGGCCGCAGCAGTGGTGATCCCGGCCATCGAGGAGTTCTACCGCCGGGCGGCCGACGTGACTGACCTTGAGGCGCGCGCGGCCCTGGCCGAGGAGCTGATCGACCACCTGGATGTCCCGCGCCCGACGGTCGGCCAGGTGGCGGACCACGTGGACCACATCGCGCGCGTGGCCGGGCACGATCACGTGGGGATTGGCGGCGACTACGACGGCAACACCTTCTGGCCGATGGGCATGGACGACGTGTCGTCCTACCCCGTCCTGTTCGCCGAGCTGCTGGCCCGCGGCTGGTCGGAGGAGAACCTCGCGAAGCTGGCCAACGGCAACATCCTGCGCGTCATGCGCGATGCGGAGTCCGTCGCGGACGGCTAACCGCGCCTCCGCAGCCCCAGGTTCCACCGGGCGGATCCAACGATCAAGCAGGCTTGAGTTAGGTATCGCGATTCCCACCGGGGGAGATTCGCGACCCCTACCTGCCGTATTGGAGCCGGTTTGAGGCCGATGGTTGTTCGTTGGATCCATGGGGCGGAACAGCCACGCATGGACCCCAGGGCCGTAGGGCATCGGTGAGGACCCAGACTGTGAAAGAGGGGCCAATTGGCCCTGTGGATCGCCGCGAGCGGCGCCGCATCATCGGCCGGTGAATCGTGGACGGCGGATCGTCGGCCTGGCGTGGCGTGGCGCGATCGCCGTTTCTTTCATTCCCGGCATCATGCTGGCGGCGCCGAGCAACGGCGGCGTGCTCTTCTTCGTGCCGTACGCGGTGATGGGGATTGTCCTGATCACGCGGCGGCCACGCAATCCGATCGGGTGGCTCCTGCTCGTGGCAGGCTGGGCCTACGTCTTCGCCGACCGCATGATCCCCTCGGCCGGGCCTCTCATTGCCGGCACCGCGAGCTGGCAGGACGAGCTGCTCGCCTGGCTGGGCGGCTGGTCGGGGCAGGCGATCTTCGCGATCTTCTTCGCCGTGACCATCCTCTTCCCCGAGGGGAGGCTGCCGAGCGGACGCCGAGGGGTCGCGGCCCGCGTCGCGCTTGTCGCGTCGGCGGCCATGGTCGTCATGGTGGCCGTCATGCCGCGCATCAGCGTCAACGCCGCCGACGCGCCGAACGGAGCGATCTTCGCGCCCAACCCGTACGGACTGCTGCACGGTGAGTTCTGGGACCAGGTGTCGTCGGACCTGCTGCTCGTCACCGCGCTGGCGCTGCTGGTGGTCGGCGTGGTGCTGATGGGGATTCGGTTCTTCCGATCCCAGGGTCTGGAGCGCCAGCAGCTGCGCTGGCTGATGACCAGCCTGGCAGTGATCACCCTGACCCTGGTGAGCGCTTTCGTGCTGTACAGCCTCGTCCCAGACCCGAGCGACCTGGTTTGGTATGCGGTGGCGCTGGCCATGCCGCTCCTGCCGATATCGGTGGGCGTGGCGGTGCTGCGCTACCGCCTGTACGAACTTGACCTGATCATCAGCCGATCGATCAGCTACCTGCTGCTGACGGCACTGCTGGCGGGCACGTATGCCGCGGCGGTCTCGCTCGTGCAGAAGGTCTTTGTGCAGATCACCGGGGACCGCTCCGACGCGGCCATCGTGATCTCCACGCTGCTGTTGGCATCGGTCTTCACCCCGATCCGCAAGTGGCTGGAAACGGCCGTCGACAGACGCTTCAAGCCGATGCACGACATCCCGGTGGCTGCGGTGGCCGGCGTGCAGGGTGGCGCCGCGACCGTGGCCATGGCCGAGTGGGAGACGCGCATGGAACTGATCGCGCGGCGGGTGTTCGACGAGCGTCTGGGCGCCGCCGCCATGCCCGACGCCGAGTCAGTGAGAGACAGCTAGCCGGTCGCCCCCGTCGCCCCGGGTTCCACCGGGCGGATCCAACGATCAAGTAGGGGCGAGCTAGGTATCGCGATTCCCACCGGGGGAGATTCGCGACCCCTACCTGCCGTATTGGAGCGGGTTTGAGGCCGATGGTTGTTCGTTGGATCCGTGGGGCGGAACAGCCACCCACACGGAGCCTAGGGCCGCAGCGTCCCCGACCAGACCTGCCAGGCCAGCAACGTCTTGGCGAACAGGCTGAGCAGCATGTACGCGCGCTCTCCGTGGAGGTAGTCACGCCATCGGCCGATCTGCCGGAACTGGAAGACCATGTTGAAGGCGAAGACGTTGAAGCTGATGAACAGGCTCACGTAGATCGCGATCACGAAGCCGGGGATCGGCGCGGCATCGGTCGCGGTCAGCCCGGTCAGCAGCGCGACGGTGATGACCAGCCAGGGCACGATCCCGGCGATGCAGCCGAAGATGTAGTGCAGCCACTGGGGCCGATCGCGCCCCTCGTTGGCGGCCTCCATGCTCCAACCGAACAGGTTCATGGCGGCGTTGGCGCCGACGATGGCAATCAGCGTGCCGACCTCGCGGATGCCGGTGAGCATGGCGATCACCACGATCATCACGCTCGAGGAGAACGCGTACTCGATCCAGCGCGCGGGGTTCTGCCTGCGGGCCAGCCGCCGCTCGTACCAGCCGCGTGCGGGGAAGGCGACCACGAAGTGCGCGATCGAGCTCATGGCGAAGAACGAGGCCACCGCGACGCCGATGGGCAGCTCGAACAGCGTTCGGGTGGCCGGCAGCAGGGTACGGGTGGCGGTGTCGAAGGTCAGGTAGCTGGACGTGATCGACCAGCTGGCCATCGGTTCCTGTGCCAGCGACAGGAAGAGCATGGCCAGGAACTGGACGCCGTGGAGCAGCGCGAGCGCGGCGTTCCAGCGGAAGAGCGAGGTCGCGCGGTCTGCCGGGATCGGCGGCGCCGATGCGCTGGTGGTCATCGAAGCGACGGTCATGAGTGGCTCCCTATGGGGTCTGGGTCGAAGACAAGTGTTCCGTGCGCCGAGGTCGGTCCCAGGTACGTCTCGAGTCCCTCCTCGAGGGGCGTCAGGCGGCGCGGCATGCGCTCCATCAGCGGAGCGAGGTCCACCGTGGCGGGCTGATTGATGAAGTCGATCGCGTCGGGCGTGAGGGGCGGCGACGGCAGCACGGTGAGCGGCACGGCGGCCAGCTTGAGCAGCAGCGACGGACCGGGCGCGATCAGGCGCCGAATGCCCGCCACCCGCAGGGCGCTGGCGATGATCTGGCGCATGCTCAGCGTCTCGGGACCCCCGATCTCGAAGACCTGCTCGTCGGCGGCCGGATCAACCAGGCTGTCTGCAGCGAGCCGCGCGATATCGTCGATGAAGACCGGCGCCAGCCGCTGTCCACCGAAGTTGGTCATCGGGACGAACTGGAGCTGGCGCGCGAAGCCGATGAACCGGTTGAGCGAAACATCACGGGGCCCGAAGATCCAGGTCGGCCGGATGATCGTCCAGGCCAGGCCGCTGCCGCGAATCGCCTCCTCCGCGCGCCACTTGGCGCGGAACCAGTGGCGCTCCGCATCGGGCGCGGCGCCGGCACCTGAGAGGTAGACGAGTCGCTTCACGCCCGCCTGTTGGGCGGCCGCGACGAGCCGTTCGGTCCCCGCGGCATCCACCTCCATGAAGGTCTGTCCGCGACGTGGCGCCTCCATCGGTGAGTTGCGGAAGGCAAGGGCGATGACCAGGGCGTCGGCGCCCGCGAGGGCCTCGGTGAGACCTTCCTCGCGCATGGCGTCCGCCGCTCGGACCTCCACCCGGTCCGGGAGCGGCCCGCGGGCAGCGTCTCCCTGGCGGGAGAGGACGATGACGCGGTGGCCGCGAGCATCCAGTTCGGCGGCGATGCCGCCTCCCACGAAGCCGCTCCCACCGGCGACGGCAACGGTGAGCGGTCGTTCGTTCGGCTGGGCCTCGCTGAAGATGGAGCGGATCGTGCGGGCGCGGTGACGGAAGACCTCTTCGAGCTGCGGGCGAACAACCAGCCCGTGCGCCAGCTCACCCATGGGCCCGAGAGGCAGCCGATACTCGACCTCGTCGATCACCCGAGTCGCGTCTCCTTCGGCCACGAAAGAGTGGCGATGGTCCCAGGACCGATACGGGCCTTTGAGCTGGGTGTCGCGGAACCCGTTCGGCGGGTCGTACTCGGTGATCAGGCTGCGCCACCCGGTCGCGATGCCAAGCAGGGGGCGTACGCGGTACTCGATTTCGAGCCGGTCGCGCATCTCGGTATCGGTCGATCGGAGTTCGAACCCCATGCTGCGCGGCGTGATCCGCCCCAGGTTCTCGGGGCGCGAGAAGAACGCGAACACCTCGTCGAGGGGCCGGTCGATCAAAAGGCTGGCGTTCAGACGGTGGGTGACCATGATGTAGCTCCTGGGGGAAGGCCCGAACGTCGGGAAGGTCGACGCCCGGGCCCAGTGTCCGCGATCTGCCAATCCGTGGCTAGTTGCACCACGGGTAGATGAACAGGCTGTCGTCGCCAGCGCGGTGGTCGGCGAAGACGACCTGAAGCGGAATGGGGTCCGAGATGCCACTGATGTCGGCGCCGGGACGGACGGTGACGCTCAGCAGCAGTGCCAGCGAGATCGGCACGCCACCGCGGGCGGCGTCGTCCAGCAGGCCGGCTCCCTGGAGGGTCTTGATGCCTGCGCGAAGGCAATCGGTGTCGGGGCTGCTCTTGGCGGCAACGGATCCGGCCAGCATGCTGGTTGCAAGGGCGGCGGCCGCAAGGGCCAGGGTCAAGGTGCGCTTCATCGGCGTCTCCTCTGATGTGTTCACCGTGGCTGTGAAATGTTGTGGTTGTGCACTGTTTGTACAGCGTCCGTTTACGGACACTAGCCACTTTGTTCACCCTTGTCAAGTGTTTGTCTATCATGTAGAGTGCACCGACCATGTACACGATCAAACAGGCAGCGGCCCGTGCCGCCGTCAGCGTCCCACTCCTGCGGGCATGGGAGCGCCGGTACCAGATCGTGGAGCCGGAGCGCACCGCTGCCGGCTACCGCCTCTATGACGAGACGGCCATCTCGCGGCTGCTCGCGATGCGGCAGCTGATCGACGACGGCTGGGGGCCGAGCGCCGCGGCGGCCTCCATTCGGGGCATGACCGACGAAGCCGTTCAGGGGCTCATCGAGGAGCACCCGCCCGCTCAGGATCCGACACCGGGTCCGCTTGCGGCGGCCGCTGCAGATGAACTCGTGGCGCGATTCGTGGCAGCGGCCGAGGCGGTGGACCAGGTCGGGGTAGAGGCCGTCCTGGACGAAGCATTCGCGCGCGGTTCATTTGAGCAGGTCGCGCAGACGTCCCTGATGCCGATGATGGTTGCCCTGGGTGTCGCGTGGCAGGCCGGGAAGCTGGATATCGCCGCTGAGCACGCCGCGTCACACGCCATGCTGCGTCGCCTCGCCCGCGCATTCGACGCTGCGGGCAGGCCGATCGCGGGGGATCGGCCGGTCCTGGTCGGGCTGCCGCCGGGGGCGCGACACGAGCTCGGCGCACTTGCCTTTGCCGCGGTCGCCCGCCGTGCCGGGCTACCGGTCGTCTACCTGGGAGTTGATCTGCCCACGGCCGATTGGGTCGAGGCGGTTCGGGCAAGTGCGGCACGGGCCGCGGTGATCGGCGTCATCTCCCCGGCCGACGCCGACGCTGCCGACCGAGTCGCAGACGCGCTGCGCGGTTCACAACCGGGCCTCGTGGTCGCGTTCGGCGGGAGCGCCGCCCCATTCGCCGCGGCCACGGGTGTCCTGCGGCTCCCGGAGAACCTCCTCGCGGCGGTGGATCTGCTGCGGGCCAGGCTGGCCTGACCCCTCCCTGCTCGGTCGTGTTCCACGGGGCGGATCCAACGATCACGCACGGCCGAGGTAGGTATCCCGATTCCCATCGGGGGAGATTCACGGCCCCTACCTGGCCGTAATTGGGCCGGAGCGGGTCGATGGTTGATCGTTGGATCCATGGGGTGGAACAGCGGGGCGCGCGGAGGTCGCTACACCAGCCCCAGCGCCAGCCCCAGGTCCATCCGCACCGACTCCCGCAGCACGGCGAGCGGCAACGCCCCGTGGCCGAGCACCGCATCGTGGAAGCGGCGGATGTCGAAGGCAGCGCCGACCGCGACCTCGGCATCGGTCCGCAGCGCTCGGATCTCCAGCTGACCGACCTTGTAGGCGAGGGCCTGTCCGGGCCAGCCGATGTCTCGGTCCACCTCGTTGGCGATGTTGTTGAGTCCAAGGGCGGTGTGTGCCGCCATGAAGTCGATCGCCCGCCTACGCGGCCAGCCGAACGCGTGCATCCCGGTGTCGACCACCAGCCGCGAGGCGCGCCACGCGTCGAAGCTGAGCATCCCGATCCGGTCGAGGTCGCCGGAGTAGAGGCCCATCTCGTCGGAGAGCCGCTCGGAATAGAGGCCCCAGCCCTCGACGAAGGCGGTCGTCTCGCCGTGACGTCGGAAGGCAGGGAGGTGCTCCAGCTCCTGCCCGATCGCCACCTGCAGGTGGTGCCCCGGCACCGCCTCGTGGAAGGCCAGCGCCTCGGCTTCGTACCGGGGCCGGGTGGTGGGCGCCGAGGTGTTGATGTAGTAGCGCCCCGGACGGCTCCCATCCCGCGGGGGATCGCGGTAGTAGGCGATCGTCGAGTGCTCTTCCTCGTGGGGGAGCATGCGCACCACCTCGCACGCCGCCTGCGGGAGGCGCCCGAACCAGGCCGGAATCGCGGCCACGGCGCGGGCCAGGGACTGTTCGGCAGCCGTGGCGACCTCGTCGGCGGTTGAGAAATGGACCGATGGATCCCCGCGCAGTGCGGCCAACGTCGCCGCCAGATCAGCGGTCCCCAGGACGCGACTGCCCAGCTCGGTGATCTCGGCGTCGATCCGCTCGATCTCCGCCAGTCCAACATCGTGCAGCTCCTCCGGCGACCGGTCGAGGGTCGTGTGCGCACGTGCCAGGCGGGCATAGGTCTCGGCGCCACCGGGGAGGTGGCAGATCCCCACCCGATCCTCGTCGCGCGCGGCCGGCAGCGCCTCGCCGGCGAGGAACTCCCGATAGCGGGCGAAGGCGGGCCGCAGGCCGTCGCGGATGGCTGCGGCGAGATCCGCGGCCCAGTCGGCGCCAAGGCCGGCCGGCGCGGCGGCCGCCGGCTCGAGCAGCGGCCAGTCCGTGACGGGACGAGCGAGCAGGGCGTCGAGCTGGGAGATCACGCGGCGCACCGACCCGGCCACGGGAGCTCGCCCCTCATCGAGGCCGCGGCGCAACTGCGTCACCAGCTCGCCCATCCACGGGCCCATCGCTCGCCAACGGGCGAGCATGGCGGCGGCATCCTCCTCGGAACGAAGGGGCTGGTACGAGGGGATGTCCATGAACATCGCCTGCGGGCCGCTCATGGCGTCGACCGTGTGAGCCACCGCATCGGCGGCGAGGGTGGCCAGCTCTCCGTCGAGCGCCTCGATCAGCGCGAGGCGGGTGAGCGCCGCCTCGTGGTCGTCGGGCACGGCCGCCGCGAGCGCCCGCGCTCTCATGTCCGCGAAGCGTCGTCCGAGCGCGGCGCGGCCCTCGACCGTGATGTCGGGCAGCCGGTCACCGTAGCGGTGCTCCCCGTATGCGGTGCCCTGGACCGGATCGGCCTGCAGGCTGGCGTCCCAGAACTCGTCCGCCAGGCGGTCGATCTCCCCCATCTCCCCCGTCTCCCCCGTCGTCACGCGGTTGCCATCACCGCCCGCTCGGCCAGGGCGATCGGCAGCGTGCCGGCGCTGGTGATCGCATCGTGGAAGTCGCGCAGGGCGGCGAAGT
>JAOUHE010000042.1 GCA_029865285.1 Chloroflexota bacterium | reverse complement strand
CGACGCCGCGGCCATCGAACGAGCGATCGCAGAGGGTGCCGCGGCGGCCGACCTGCTGATCGTGAGTGGCGGCGTCAGCGTGGGTCGATACGACCACGTTCGCCCGGTCCTGGAGCGGCTGGGAACGCTCGACTTCTGGCGCATAGCAGTGCAGCCCGGAAAGCCTCTCGCCTTTGGCAAGGTGGGCCCCACGCCGGTCCTGGGCCTGCCCGGCAACCCGGTGAGTGCCCTCGTCACATTCGAACTGTTTGCGCGGCCGCTGATCCGGGCCATGCTCGGCCTGCCCGGCGACGGACGGCAGCACGTTGCGGCCCGCTTCGCCGGAGAGTCCCTGTCCAAGGACCCCGCGCGCCGTGCATACCTGCGCGTCGTGGTGTCGGCTGAGAAGGATGGTCTGGTGGCGCGCGCCGCCGGTGGCCAATCGTCTTCGCAGCTGCGCCCGCTTGCGGCGGCGAACGCCCTGCTCATCGTGCCGGAAGGGGAGGCGGCGACCGTCGCCGGGGCGACGTACGATGCCCTCCTCATCGGAGACCTGGCATGAAACCAACGCACCTCGACCCCGCCGGCGCCCCCCGGATGGTGGATGTCGGCGACAAGCCGATCACCGCCCGCCGAGCCGTCGCGTCCGCAACCGTTCGCATGCGCCCGGACACCCTCGCGACCCTGGTTGACGCGGGGGGCCCGAAGGGGGACGCCTTCGTGACCGCACGACTGGCGGGCATCGCCGCGGCGAAGCGAACTGCCGACCTCATCCCACTCTGCCATCCGATTGGGCTCGACCGAGTCGACGTGGAACTCGACCACGACGCGTCGACCGGCCTCGTGACGATTCGCGCAGAGGCGGCGGCGAGTGCCCGCACCGGGGTGGAGATGGAGGCCCTCACTGCCGCCAGTGTCGCGGCACTGACGCTCTACGACATGGCCAAGGCGCTCCAGCGCGACATCGTCATCGAGCGAGTCGAGTTGCTGGTGAAGGAGGGCGGGAAGTGCGGCTCCTGGACGCGCGACGGCGCTCCGACAGCGAACGCAAATCCGGCGGTCCGTCCTGCGCCGGAGCACGAGGCCGTGGTGATCGTCTGCTCCACCCGTGCCGCGGCGGGGGAGCGGGCTGACGCCTCAGGTCCCGCCGTGGTGGAGGCGCTCCGGGAGGCGGGCATCTCGGTCGCGCCCGATGCCGTGATCCTGCCCGACGACGAGGGCGCGATCGCGACCACCCTCGCGACCCTCGCGGATGACGGGCACGCGCTGCTGGTCACGTCGGGCGGAACCGGACTCACGCCCGGCGACGTCACCCCGGCCGCCACGCGCCGGATCATCGATCGGGAGATCCCCGGCCTGGCGGAACTGATGCGATCCGTCGGTCTGGCGTCGACCCCGATGGCCGCGCTCTCGCGGGGCGTGGTCGGTGCGCGCGGCGCCACGCTGGTCGTGAACCTGCCCGGTTCGCCCCGCGGCGCCACAGAGTCCCTGGCGGCCATCCTGCCCGTTCTGCGTCACGCCATGGAGCAACTCGCAGGGGGCGACCACTAGCGTCGGATTCGGGACGCTCGCCCCGTGGACGGCCGGTAGCATGGGCAGCCATGGAGGTCGGCATCCCCCTCTACCCCCTGATTGCACTGCCGGTGGCCGCTGCCATCTGGCTCTTCTGGCGCCGCGCGCGTCAGCACCTCGCCGTGGTTCGGTCGGGGAGGCCGCTCGGCCGTTTCGATCAACCGCTGCGCCGCGCGTGGGGCGTGGTCGTGTACGTCATCTTTCAGCGGCGGCTGCTCCAGGATCCCGTCCCAGGCGTGATGCACGCGGTCATCTTCTGGGGCTTTCTGATCCTCCTGGTGACGAGCGGCAACTACCTCACCAACGGGTTGATCGAGATGATCCTGCGCTGGCCACTCGGCGGGATCGCGTGGATGGCCGTGGTGTTCGTGGCCAACCTGTTCATCGGTCTGATCCTCGCTGCAATCAGCTTCGCGGTGTGGCGGAGGACCGTGCAGCGGCCCGCTCGACTCGGGCTCAGCCGCGACGCCTTTGTGATTCTGGCCCTCATCCTGGGCGTGGTGGTGACCGAGGTGCTGGCCGATGCGCTGCGGTTCGTGGCCGTGCCGGACGACCCGGCGCGACCCTTCGCGCTCGTCGCCGGCCCGGTGTCGCTGCTTCTCGAACCGCTCGGCGCCCAGGCCGGCGCCACCGGATTCGGCATCTTCGGATGGCTGCACCTCGGATTCGTTCTCGGTTTCGGGAGCTACCTGCCGTACAGCAAGCACCTCCACATCGTGACCAGCGAGCCGAATGTCTACTTCCGCAACCTCGAGCCGCGCGGCGCGCTGCGCAAGATGGACCTCGAGGCCGAGCCCCCTCCCGGCGAGGAGCTCGTCTTCGGCGCCAAAGGGCTGAAGGACCTGTCATGGCGGCACATGCTCGACGGGCTGTCGTGCACCGAGTGTGGCCGCTGCATGGAGTTCTGCCCGGCGTCGATGACCGGGAAGACGCTCTCGCCCAAGCACTTCATGGAGGGTCTGCGTGACCAGATGGTGGCCGCCGAGACGGCACTCGCCCTTGCCGCCGGCGCCCAGCGCGCCGCCAAGGGGGGCGCGGGGGGTGGTCTTGAGGCGTCGGACGCTGCGTTGAGCGCAGCCCGAGAGCGTGCGGCCGAGGCGCTTTCGCTCCCGCTCGTGGACAACGCCATCCCCGAGGAGGCGGTCTGGCAGTGCACCACCTGTGGGTGGTGCGTCGAGGGCTGCCCGGTGCTCATCGAGCACGTGGATTCGATCGTCGAGATCCGGCGCAACCTGGTCCTGGAGGAGAGCCGCTTCCCGAAGGAGCTCAATGTCGCCTTCCGCAACATGGAGACGGCCGGCAATCCCTGGGGCCAGCCGCGCAGCGCCCGCATGGACTGGGCCAAGGGGATGGACGTGCCGGTGCTCGGTGCCGACGGCGTCGCGGGCGGCTCACCGGCGGCGACCCATCGGGGCGTCCTCTACTGGGTCGGCTGCGCCGGGGCGTTCGACGAGCGAAACCGCAAGGTGGTGCGTGCCATGGCGGCTCTGCTTAAGCAGGCCGGCGTTCCCTTCGCGGTGCTCGGCTCGCAGGAGACCTGCACTGGCGACCCGGCGCGGCGGGCCGGCAACGAGTACCTCTTCCAGATGCTGGCCGAGGAGAACGTGGCGACCCTGAGCCGGGCGCACGACGAGCATAGCGTCCGCACCATCGTGGCCAGCTGTCCGCACTGCTTCAACACGATCCGCAATGAGTACCCGCAGTTCGGCCTGACCGGCGTCGAGGTGATCCACCACACCCAGCTGCTCGACCGCCTGGTCGCAGACGGCCGCCTGGTGCCGGACGTGCACTCGGACGCGGTGGTCGCCTATCACGACGCCTGCTACCTGGGTCGCTACAACGAGGTGTACGACGAGGGCCGGCGCGTGGTGGCCTCGATCCCAGGCCAGTCGGTCGTGGAGATGGAACAGCATCACCGCAAGGGGATGTGCTGCGGAGCGGGCGGCGCACGGATGTGGATGGAGGAGCGCGAGGGGCAGCGGATCAACCACCGCCGCACCGAGCAGGCGCTGGCCACCAATGCCGATGCGATCGCCACCGCCTGTCCGTTCTGCCTGGTCATGCTGCGCGACGGCGTGACCGACCTTGAGCGGACCGATATCGCGGTTCGGGACGTGGCCGAACTGCTGGCCGACGCTACCGGCGCCTGGAGCGTCGCGCCGACGGCGGGCACCGAACTGGCTGACACGCCCGCAACAGCGTCCGATACGCGCGGATTCCGCAAGATCTGGCCCGCCTAGTGGCGGAAAGTTGACCGCGCTGATCGCCAAAGGGTACGATCGGTGCAGCTATGGCACTGAGATCAGTCAAACCGGCGGCCGGACGTCCGGCGCTTGACCCGCTCGACAAGTCGATCATCAAGGCACTCCAGCACGACGGCAGGCGCCCCTTCGCCAAGATCGGTCGCGACCTGTCGGTGCCCGAGGCGACCGTTCGGCAGCGCGCCGAACGGCTGATGGCGCGCGGCGTGGTACAGGTGGTGGGCGTCACCGACCCGCTGGCGATGGGCTTCGGACAGCCGGCATTTATCGGCCTGCGCGTGGACGCCGGACGCCTGGAAGGG
This sequence comes from Chloroflexota bacterium, assembly GCA_029865285.1. Taxonomy (GTDB): domain Bacteria; phylum Chloroflexota; class Limnocylindria; order QHBO01; family QHBO01; genus CF-167. Next base: position 7,819 of record JAOUHE010000042.1, on the reverse strand, counting down.
ATCGCGGCCGAGGTTGCGGCGCTTGACGAGGTGACGTACGTCGTGATCACCGCGGGGCGCTTCGACATCATCTGCGAGGTCGTCTGCGAGGATAACGAGCACCTGCTGCGGGTCCTCACCGGCCCGCTGGCGCAGATCGACGGGATTATCTCGACCGAGACGATGGTCGAGCTTCGGTTCGTGAAGGAGAGCTATCAGTGGGGCACCAGGTAGGAGATCAATCGTGACCAGCGCGCCGGGCCGAACCATCGACGAGACACGGGTCAGTTCCATCCTCGACCGCGAAGAGGCAGCCTATCGAGCACGGACGCCGCGCAGCGCCGCGTTGCATGCGCGTGCGCGCCAGGCGATGCCGCTGGGCGTTGCCAGTTCGTTCCAGACCTACGACCCATATCCGCTCTTCATGACCGATGCCCGCGGCTCCCGGATCTGGGACGCCGATGGCAACGAGTACGTCGATTTCGACATGGCCTTTGGTGTCCTCGCCGCTGGGCATTCGCATCCGCTGCTGGCAGAGGCACTGCAGCGACGGGTGGCCAACGGAACCTGCTACACGTTCCCGACCGAGGATGGCGTGGCGCTGGCCGAGGAGATCAAGCTGCGCTTCGGCACCGACCTGGTCCGCTTCAGCAACTCCGGGACCGAGGCGACCATGGACGCCATCCGCGTGGCACGTGGCTTCACCGGACGCAGCAAGGTCCTCAAGTTCGAGGGCGGTTACCACGGTCACCACGACGACGTGCTGATCAGCATCCAGCCCGCGCGCGACGCGATGGGGCCGATCGAGGCGCCGAACAGCGTGCCGGCCACCGCCGGGATGCCGGCCAGCCGCCTGACCGAGACGGTGATCGCCCCGTTCAACCAGCCTGAGCTGGTCGCGGACATCCTGGACCGTCACCGCGGTGAGATCGCCGCGATCATCGTCGAGCCGGTGCAGTTCAACATCGGTGTGGTTCCGCCATCGGAGGGATTCCTGGCGCGGCTGCGCGAGCTGGCGACCGAGCATGGCGCCGTCCTCATCTTCGACGAGGTGAAGACCGGCGTGGTGATCGCGTATGGCGGCGCCACCGAGTATTACGGCGTGCAGCCGGACCTGATCTGCCTGGCCAAGAGCATCGGCGGCGGCATCCCGATCGGCGCCTTCACCGGGCGCGGCGAGGTGATGCGCGCCATCGAGCAGGTGCCGGACCACGGTGCGAGCGGGATCGGGATGGAGCATTCCACCCTGGCCGGCGGCGCGACCCGCGTTGCGCACCTCGGCACGTTCAACGGCAATCCGCTGTCGATGACCGCGGGGCTCGTGACCCTGACGCAGATCCTCACCCGCGACGCCTATCCCCGGCTGCATGAGCTGGCGGAGCGGCTCACCACGGGATGCCAGGCGGTCATCGACGAGTTCGATCTGCCCGGCTACGCGATCAACGTCGGTCCCAAGGGATGCGTCATGTTCACCCCGCAGCGGGTGACCAACTACCGCGACCTGATCGGGCTCGACGGAGACCTGTGGGCGGCCAGCTTCTTCTACCTCGCCAACCGGGGGATGTTGCTGCCACCAGGTGCCGATGACCAGTGGACCCTGTCGGTGCAGCACACCGATGAGGAGATCGACCGGTACATCGCCACCTTCCGCGCGTTTGCCGTCGAGTTGACCGGCTGAGGGGGCCATTCGGCTAGACTCGACCCGTGAGCCACCGGACGACCCGCGAGCACGACGAGCTGCGGGTGATCGTCCGCGAACTGGCGACCGAGCGCATCGCTCCGCGGGCAGCTGAGATCGACGCCGCGAGCGAGTTCCCGTGGGACCTCAAGGAGCTCCTGGCGGGACAGGACCTGCTCGGCACCTGCTTCGAGGAGCGCCACGGCGGGACCGCCCTCGACAACGTTGCGCAGGCGATCCTTGTCGAGGAGATCGCGCGCGCCGATGCCACCACCAGCCTGATCCCGATCGTGCAGAAGCTCGGGGCGCTGCCGATCCTGATCGCCGGCAGCGATGAGCAGAAGGCGCGCTACTTCCCCCGGTTGGCGAGCGGCGAATGGCTGATTGCGTTCGCGCTGACCGAGGCCGGGGCGGGGAGCGACGTGGCGGCCATGCGCATGCGGGCGCGCCGCGATGGCGATGACTACCTGCTCATCGGAAGCAAGCGATTCATCACCCACGGCTCGATCGCGAACCTGCTCACCGTCTTCGCCCTGACCGATCCAGAGGCGGGCGGTCGCAAGGGGATGAGCGCCTTCATCGTGGAGACCGATACGCCCGGCTTCTCGTCCCCTCGCCTCGAGCACAAGATGGGGATCCGCGGCTCTCCGACCGCTGAACTCAATTTCGACGATGTCCGGGTTCCGGCGGCCAACCGGCTCGGTGAAGAGGGTGACGGATTCAAGATCGCGATGGCGACGCTGGACCGATCCCGACTGTCGGTCGCCGCCCAGGCGATCGGCATCGCGCAGGGTGCGCTCGACTTTGCCGTCGGGTACGCCGCCGACCGGCGCCAGTTCGGCGAGCGCGTGGCCGACATGCAGGGGATCCAGTTCATGCTCGCCGACATGGCCAGCCAGACCGAGGCGGCTCGCCAGCTGACCTACGCCGCCGCCGCTTCGGTGGACGTCGACGACCCCGATCTCGCCTACTGGACCAGCTGCGCGAAGCTGATCGCCGGCGATACCGCCATGCGGGTCACCACCGACGCGGTTCAGGTGCTCGGCGGCTACGGCTACGTCAGCGAGTACCCTGTCGAACGCATGATGCGCGACGCCAAGATCACCCAGCTCTACGAAGGGACGCAGCAGATTCAGCGGATGATCGTGGCGCGTCAGATCCTCAAGCGGGCCGGCGTGTCGCGGGCCGCGAAACCGTAGCGAGGGACGCCAAGAGCGTGAAGATCGTCGTTTGTGTGAAACAGGTTCCGGCCACCACGGCCGAGAAGCGCTACACCGCCGACCTGCGGCTCGATCGAGCCGCGTCTGAATCGGTCATCAACCCACTCGACGAGTACGCCATCGAACAGGCGCTGCGTCTCCAGGAGGCGGGCGCGGTCGAAACGGTCGTCTACCTGTCGATGGGGCCCGAGTCGGCCGCCGAGGCACTGCGCCGTGCGCTGGCGATGGGAGGCGAGGAGGCCTACCAGGTCACCGATGACGCCCTCGCGGGCGCCGACCAGTGGGCCACTGCGCGGGTCCTGGCGGCAGCCCTCGGCAAATTGGCGCCCGACGTGGCCCTGATGGGGATGAGCTCCGACGACGCGCGCGGCTCGCTGGTGCCCGGGGCGGTGGCCGCCATCCGCGGGCTGCCCCTGCTCTCCTACGCCGCCGAGCTCATGCTGACCGGATCGACCGCGCGCATTCGCCGCCTGACGGCGTCCGGATTCGATGTCCTCGAGGCGCCCCTGCCCGTCGTGGCCAGCGTTACCGATCAGGTGGGCGAGCCGCGCTACGCGTCGCTGAAGGGGATCATGGCCGCGCGCCGCAAGTCGCTCGAGACCTGGAACCTCGCCGATCTGGGGCTCTCCGCCCACGACGTGCACGGCGCGGCGCTGACGCGTGTCGTGGAGGTTCGCCCGCCCGAGACCAAGGCCCCGACGGAGCGGGTCGAGAACCTGGGGCCGGCCGAGGCGGCATCGCGGATTGCCGACTGGCTGGCCGCGCGGAAGCTGATCTAGGCGAGGAGATCGACATGAACAACGACATCTGCTTCCTCGCCGAATTCGACGGCGGGTCACCGGCACGCAGCGCGCTTGAGCTGGCGGCTGGAGCCGCTGGGCTTGCGGCCGAGAGTGGCGGCGCGGCGGTTGGGCTGGCCTATGGAGCCGGGGCAGCCGCCGGAGCTGCGTCGCTGGGTGCCGCCGGCGCGGCCCGAGTGGTGGTGCTGTCCGACACCGACGGCCCGGCGATTAGCCTCGCAGCTGCAGCGGCCGCGACGATTGGCGACGATGCACCACTGGCGTTCCTGGCCCCGGCCACCCCGAACGGGCGTGACCTGGCCGCGGCGCTGATGGGACTGCTCGGCCTGCCCGCGCTCGGGCCGGTGCGTGCCGTGCGCATCGAGGGAGGGCGCGTCCGCGCGGAGCAGTCAACGCTGCAGGGCACGGTGATCACCGTGAGCGAGAGCATGGCCGATGCCCCGCAGCCGGTGATCATCCTCGCGCTTTCCGGTACCTTCACGCCGCTGGAGGGCGGCGGCGGAGCAGCGAGCGTCTCGACCGCTCCCTCGTCCGACGCGGGGGCACTGGGGGCGGCACGCATCGTCGAGTCGCATCCGGCCGACGCCGCCGTCGCGAACCTGGAGGAGGCGGCGGTCATCATCGCGGGAGGCCGTGGCGTCGGCAGCGCGGCGGGCTTCGAGCCACTCAATGAGCTCGCGGCGGTGCTCGATGGCGCGGTCGGAGCAAGCCGCGCCGCTGCGGACGCCGGCTGGGTGCCGTACCAGCTCCAGATCGGACAGACCGGGAAGGTGGTCAAGCCCGCCCTGTATGTCGGCTGCGGGATCAGCGGAGCGATCCAGCACCGTGTCGGGATGCAGACCGCGGAGAACGTGGTGGCCATCAACAAGGACCCCGATGCCCCGATCGGTGAATTCGCCGACCTCTTCGTGGTCGGGGACCTGTTCGCTATCGTTCCTGAATTGACCGCCGAGATTCGCCGCCGAAAGGGGATACCCAGCTGATGCGCCGCCCACCGCTCGGACCCGCTCCGTTGCTGACCGCGCTGGTCGCCTTCCTCGCCATGCCGGCACTGCTGCGGTCGCGTCGGCGACGGCCCCATGCGTATGGGCGTGAACTGCAGGCCTACCGCCGCGACCTTGCCGAACGAACCAGGACGATCGATGGGCGCCTGGTCGAGCTGGGCGACCTGGTCGACGCGCTGCGCCGCCGGGCTGCGGACCCCGACGATGCGCTCGTTGCGCTGCAGGAGGGGGAGGATGCCCTCGACGCGTCGGCGGAGGGTTTGCGCGAGATCCTGGCACCCGAAGAGCTGCATGCGCTTCATGCCGAGTACGAAGGCAACCTCGAACGCGCGCTGCGCGGGATCGTGACCGCGGCCCGCGGGTGCGGAATCACCCGGTTGCCCCACCGACCGCCCGAGGACGAGGAACCGACCATCTACTGGAAGCGTGGGCACCTCAACATCCTTCACGCGCAACTGCGCATGCGTGAACTGGTGGACGCGCTGCTCACCTGGGAGCCCGGGCAGCCGGCAGAGGCATCGGTGGCGGCCCGGCTGCATCGCCTGTAGGGGCTCGCCCGGGGCACACCGGGTCGGCGAATCGGTCCATATCTTGTGGTATGCTCGATGTGGGTACCACCACTGGTGTAGTCCGTACAGGGATGCCGCATGCGCTGTCCACGATGCAACGAGGAGGGGACGCGGGTCATCGACTCGCGTGACCTCGAGGCTGGGGGAACCATTCGTCGTCGCCGCGAGTGCGAGGCGTGCACCTTCCGATTCACCACCTACGAACGCGCCGAAGGCGCGCGACTGACCGTGCTCAAGCGCGATGGCAGCCGCCAGGAGTTCGACCGCGGCAAACTGCAGGCGGGGTTGATGCGCGCACTCGAGAAGCGCCCGGTTACCCTGGCGCGGGTCGAGCAGGCGGTCGACGACATCGAGAGCGCCCTGCGCGCCCGCGGCCAGCCGGAGGTGAGCAGCAAGGAGGTCGGCCGGATGGCGACCGAGGCGCTCCGCGACATGGACCAGCTGGCCTACATTCGGTTCGCATCGGTCTATCACAGCTACGAGGACATCTCGACGCTCAAGCGCGAGGTGGACCGCCTGATGAAGCAGCGAACGCCGGCGGAGAAGGGGTGATCCTTTCCGACCGTGACATCCGCGCCGAGATCGCGGCGGGACGGATCGTCATCGATCCGTACATCCCCGATGCGGTCCAGCCGTCGAGCGTGGACCTGCACCTGGACCGTCGCTTCCGCGTCTTCCGCAACAGCCGCTACCCGTACATCGACGTGCGGACCGATCAGCCCGAACTGACCGAGCTGGTCGAGATCGCCGGCGACGAGCCGTTCATCCTGCATCCGGGAGAGTTCGTGCTCGGATCCACCTTTGAGCGCGTCGAACTGCCGAACGACCTGGTGGCGCGGCTGGAAGGGAAGTCGAGCCTCGGCCGGCTCGGTCTGCTCATCCATTCCACCGCCGGCTACGTGGATCCTGGCTGGGAGGGCAACCTGACGCTGGAGCTCTCCAACGTGGCCAACCTGCCGATCACGCTATACGACGGCATGAAGATCGGCCAGATCAGCTTCCAGCGGCTCACCTCGCCGGTCGAGGTCGGCTACGGCGACGCGCGCATCGGCAGCAAGTACCGCGGGCAGCGCGACCCGACCGCCAGCCTGTACCATCGGGACTTCGAGCGGGGCCGCATCAAGCGCTGAGTCGCGGCTCGCAGATCAGCACCGCAGGCCATTCGGAGCGTTCGTGACCCAGCCGCTCTACGACATCACACCGGCGCGCCAGGCGCGCACCTTTGCCGGCAAGGTGAGCGTCCGCGTGATCCGCGCAGGGTGGTTCCGTCCCGATGCGGGCGGATTCTTCGGAGTGGTCCCCAAGCCGCTCTGGTCGCGGCTCGTCGAGACCGATGACCGCGGTCGGCTGCACTGCCGGCTGAACCTGCTGCTCGTCGAGGCGGGCGGCAAGCGGATCGTGGTCGAGACCGGCACCGGGGTGCGGATGACCGACAAGGACCGCGACATCAAGGGGATCGAGGGCGGCGACCCAGCCGTGGCACTTCGCACGGTCGGAGTGGATCCGGCCAGCATCGACTTCGTGGTGGTCAGCCACCTGCATTACGACCACGCCGGCGGCATGGTGGACGCTGATGGCCGCCCGAACTTTCCCCGAGCCCGGTACGTCGTCCAGCGCGACGAGGCGGAGGCTGCCCACGGCGACGAGCTGCGACTGCAGGGGATCATGGAGGTCGAGCAGCTCGACCTGGTACGAGCCGCCGGCCAGCTGGCCGAGGTGCAGGGGGAGGTCGAGCTTGTCGAGGGTGTTCGTGTACTGCCGACCGGTGGCCACACCCGCGGCTCTCAGGCCGTCCTGCTGGGCACCGCCGCTGCCGGCCAAGCTGGATCTCGAGCCATCTTCTGGGGCGACCTGATCCCCACGCGCTGGCAGATCCCGGTCCGCTGGACGAGCGCCTACGACGACTACCCGATCCAGGCGGTCGAGATGCGCAACGAGCTCGTCTCGCGCGCGGCGGCCGAGGGCTGGTGGTGCTACTTCACGCACGACCCGGGCGCCCTGCCGATCCAGATCGAGGCGACCGAGCGCGGCTTCCGCGTCAAGGAGGACGCGTGATCGGCCGCGTCGGTCGCGGGCTGGCGATTGCGCCGGCGTTCGTCGTCGCGGCGACCCTGGCGGCCTGCTCCGCCGCGCCATCGGCGTCGTTGAGCCCTGCGGACTGTGCTCAGGCCGATGCGAACGGCGTGGTGCAGTTGACCGCGGCTAACCTGGCCTTCGACGCGTCTTGCATCTCGGTAGCGGCCGACACCGCCTTCTCCATCCGCCTGGCCAACAATGACAGCGAACCGCACAACGTCGCGATCTACGACACCCCGGACAAGGTGAACGAGTACCTGCGCGGCGACATCATCAACCGTGGCGAGACGTGGGACTCCGCCGTCGACCCACTCCTGGCGGGCGAGTACTACTTCCTGTGCACGGTTCATCCGGTCATGAATGGTCCGCTATTCGTCGAGTCGCCCGGCTAGATCTTGGCGAGCAGGGCCCGAAGTGCGGGGCCGGTGATCGGTGCCTCCAGGCAGTCCTCGCTGTCGAGGGCCACAACCGGGACCCGGAAGCCGTAGCGAAG
>JAOUHE010000041.1 GCA_029865285.1 Chloroflexota bacterium | reverse complement strand
GATCACCGGGATCGGATCCGCGGCCTCCACGACACGCCGAGCCGCCGTGGCCCAGCCGGTGCTCTGTGAGAGGATGCCGAGGATGGCCGTCTCATACAGGCCGAACGCCGAGTAGCGGGCGCAGATGCGCATGACCACCTCCTTGGCGGAAACCGCATCCCCATCGGTCAGCGACTCGACCACGGGCGCTGGGTCGTGTGACGTGCCGTTGCTGAAGATCTCGCGGAGGTAGGAGATGGCCTCCTCGGCGCCGCACAGGATCCCATCCTCGCGGGCAAAGACCTCCATGGTGACGACTGGGTCCATCTGCTCTGCCGCAAGAATCCGCTGTGCACGCTCGAAGTAGACGTCCGCGGTCTCACCGGACAGGACATCAGAGGCCGGCTGAAAGCGCGGCGCCGCCGACGAACGGCCGGGACGAGGAGGCTGGCTGGTCATGAGCCCGCAGTGTAGCCGTCGTCGCGGGAGCGTTGGGCGACACGAAGGGCGCCGTAGCCGACCAGTCCGATCAGGACCATGACCACGCTGATACGCACGAGCGCATCCGAGCTGGACCGGTCGAGTTGCGCAGAAGCGAGATCGATATCCTCGGCCGCCCCGCGCAGGTCTCCCTGGCCGAAGGCCGCCGCGGCGGCGGCAAGCAGGGCGTCCGGATCGGCACCACCCAACAGGCCGATTGTCTCCAGCGGTCCCTGCTCGGTCGCAGCCCGCTGCCGAACCGTGGCATACGCCTGCACCACCGCCTGCGCGGCGTCGAGTTCGGCACGGGCGTCGGGCCCGCCGCCATCGGCGCGATAGGCGTCGCGCAGCCGTGTCGGCGTGCTCAGCCCCATGGCGGCGACCTGGATGACCAGCGCGTCCCGATCGGTCAGCCAGGCGCGCGCGTCGCTGATCTCCCTGCGAGCCTCCTCGAAGCGCCACTCGGCCATCGCCCCGAGGAGGGACTCGGGCGCTCCCCAATCGCCGGCGACGGAGAGGAGATCGGCCAGGGCGAATCGAGCCACCGCGCGCGACGCGAGCTCATCGCGCGCGTCGAGCCCGAACACGGTCGCTGCAAAGGCGTCCGACAGGTCGGACCCGCTCACCGCGGACAGTTGATCGAGGAAGCGGCGAGAGTCGGTCGGCGCGAATGGTCGCCCATCGACCGCCACGGGTTCCGGGTCGGCCGGACTGTACCCGGTGATCCCGGCGGCGATGCGCGCCAGCGCCAGCCGCAGCCGCCCCTCGCCGATGGTCGCGCCGATCCGGTCGATCAAGGCCCACGCGGCCGCATGCCCGTAGGCGTCGGTGTCCGCGGTCCAGGCGTTCAGGGGAAATGCGGCACCCTGCAGATCGGACGACCGGCGTGCCGGGTCGTACGGCAGGTCGACCCCCAGCACGCGAGCAGCGCTCGCGGCAATGTGGGACGCCAGACCTTCTCGGATCCAGACGTCGGCCGCCAGGCGCTCGTCGATCCACAGGTGCGCAGCCTGGTGCAGCACGGTGAACTCCGGTTCATCGAAGGCGGCCAGGATCTCGGCGCCCGAGGTCAGCGGCTCGCCAATCGAGCTGGGATCGGCGACCGACTCGCGGACGACCAGCGGCCCGACTCGCGGATAGGGCAGTCCAACCGCTTCCTCGAGGATCGGCAGCGCCGCGACCAGAAGAGCGAGCGTACGGCGTCCCCACCCTGGGTCGTCCGGCCAGGCGCTCACGCGCAGGTCGACCGTCCCGCTGGCAAGGGCCACACTGGCCGATTCGGTGACGTACGACGACTCGCGGACGCCGCTGATGCGCACGGCCCATCCCGCCGGATCGACGATCGGGCCGCTCTCCAGGACGGTGGTGCCACCTTCGTCGCGGACGGTCATCTCCTGGCCGGCGCTGCGAACCTCGTAGTCGGCGGGAACCTCGACGCTGACGTCGCCGGCGGTGCCGATCGCCCACGCGGCGAATTGCACGACCTGCGGGCGGACATGGACATCGGGCGAGCCATCGTCGAGCACGTAGCGCACCACGAAGGTGGCGGTGGCATCTGCACGCACGCGGGACCGCATGCTCACCGACGCGTGCTCCACGCCGTCGGTCACCAGCGACGCGGTCAACGGCCCGCTTGCATCCTCCGCCTCGAGTTGCGAGGCGCCCTGATGCACGGCCAATTCGACCTGGTCGAAACCGCTCGATGCGCGACCGCTGTCGGGAGTCGTGTTGGTGAAGATGACCTCGACGCTCACCGCGATCTGGCGCGCATCCGCATTGACGGCGTAGCGGACGTGGGTCTCCATGGTGTAGCCGGTCGCAGCATCCAGCGGCGAGAAGCGTGGCGCCACAGCGACCGCAGCCACCCACAGCAGTCCGCAGGCCAGAAGCACGCGGAGCAGCGAATCGCCTGCCCGGATCGCGAATCGGCCGCTCACCGCCCCGTCCCGAGCAGACGTGCCAGGAGGCTGCGGCGGCGGCGGGCCGGCGGCATCGGCTGCCACTCCGGCATCGTCGCCTCGGCCTCGGCGCGGTGCGCTGCCAGGAGGGCGACATTGCGCGGCTCGTGGCCGAACCAGTCCGGCAGCACTCCGCGCTCGGCCACCGCCACGACGGTCTCGTCGAGCAGCCGGTCGGCGACCACCACCAGGCGGACCAGCGCCAGGGCGAGGGCGTCGCGATCGAGTTCGGTGGTCGGCAACTCGGTCATCAGCATCGGTCGGTCGTCATCGGTCAGGGCGAACTTGACGAACGGGTAGTCGAAGTTCGCGCGGAGCATCCGCCGGTAGATCCGCTTGGGCACCTCGGCCGGGGGTCCGTAGTAGGCCCAGACAGATAGGCCCACTCCAGAGATCCATGCCACCGTGGCCTGCAGGTCGCGGCGTCGGTCACCATCGAGCGCAAGGTCGCGACTGAAGACGACCTCCCCCGCCTCCCCGGTCGACGCGACGATCTCGACGCCGAGCTCGGCAAGCCAGCGATCGATCGGTGGAACAGCGTCAGCCAGCGTGGATCACCGTCTCACCCGAGGCCACCGTGCGCTGCCCGTTGAAATCCGCCTCGGTCACGCCGGGATCGATCCGACAGTTGCGCCCGATCGTGACGTCCCACGGAACGAACGCCCGCTTGCCGACCAGCGTGATGCCAACGGAGAGCCGCTCAGGCTCGTCGCTGTTTGGACGCATGTCGTCCCCGTCGCCCACCCGGGCACCGTTCCCGATCACGCAGTCCTTGTCGATGATCGAGCGGTCCACCACCGCCCCTTCACCGATATAGGTGTCGAACATGACGATCGAGTCGCGCACGACCGCGCCGCGCGCCACACGTACGCCGGGCGACAGGAGGCTGTGCTCGACGACGCCTTCGATCACGCAGCCGTGGCTGATCATGCTGCGCGTGACGTTCGCCTCGGGCCCGATGAGCGCGGATGATCGCTCCTCGCTCTTGGTGTAGATCAGCCAGCCGCGGTCGAACAGGTTCATCCCCGGCTGATCAGAGAGCAGGTCGAGGCTGGCGCGCCAGTAACTCTCGACGGTGCCGACATCCTCCCAGTAGCCACCGTACCGATAGGCCGCCACGCGCTGGCCGGCGGCAACCATGGCGGGCAACACGTCCCGTCCGAAATCGACGTGCTTCGCCGACAGGACCTCGCGCAGCGCCGGCCAGGAGAAGACGTAGACGCCCATGCTCACCAGGTTGCTGGTCGGTTTGGGCGGCTTCTCGATGAAACGGGTGATCATCTCGTCGCTGTCGGTCTCGAGGATGCCGAAGCGGTGGGCCTCCTCGATCGGGACCGTCCGGACCGCGCACGTGACGTCCGCGCGGGCCGCTCGATGCCGCTCGATGAACGGCCGGTAGTCCATCTTGTAGACGTGGTCGCCGGCCAGGATCAGGACCAGCTCCGGGTCCCGATCGGCGATGAACTCCACGTTCTGGTAGACCGCATCGGCGGTGCCGAGATACCAGTCCCGGGTCTTCCCACGTCGGAGGTAGGGCTGCAGCAGGCTGACGCCGCCGCGGCTGCGGTCCAGATCCCACGGGCGGCCGACGCCGATGTGGTCGATCAGCGAGCGCGGCGCGTACTGGGTCAGCACCGCGACGTCCGAGAGGCCCGAATTCACCGCATTCGACAGCGCGAAATCGATGATCCGGTACTTGCCGCCGAACGGGACCCCCGGCTTGGCGCGGACCTGCGACAGGATCGAGAGGCGCTCACCCTCGCCACCGGCCAGGATCAGCGTCAGGATCGACTGTGACACGCGCAGATTCTCGCACGGCCGGGGTCGGCCGGCGCGTCGGCTATGAGTGCGGGCGTCGGCGCCTGCGGTTCCAGCCTGCCGCGCGTGCCGTCAGCGGAAGCAGACCGAGGACCATGGAGGCGCCGAAGAGCCCAGCCAGAGACGCCGCGTCGACGACGCCGTCGATCGAGCCGGCGGGCGCCGTGGCAACCGTCGGGGCCGGCGTGCACTTGCCGGGGTTGCCCGGCGGACAACCCGAAGGGGGTCCGCCCGTGGCATTCGGGTCCGGGGTCGGCGTTGGCTGTGGCGTCGGAGTCGCCTTGTATTCGCCGCAGATCGGCGCCCCGTAGCCGCCCTTGCCGGGCACGGGCGAGATGTAGAACCAGACCTTCTCTGGACCCAGGGTGCTGAGCGAATTCGGGTTGCCCTTGCCGCCGAGCTGGCCGTTCACGAGGCGATCCGCCCATCGCTTGGCGGACGCCGCCCATTGCGCTGGCCGCCGCGAATCCTGTTGGACGGCAGCCACGATGTCGAAGCAGGGGCCCGTGACCGGGGTCCCGCCGTCACCGCTCGCCGACGGGTCCGGCGTGGCACCGCCGCCGCCGGTCTTGTTGACGTGGACGTTGTCCCGCGGCGGGACCGTGCCCTCCAGGAACGGGATCTCGATGGTGGGTCCGCAGCCGCCGGTCGCCGCCATGCCCGAGAACTTGCAGATGCTGGCCGTCACGATCCCCGGCGGTTGCGCAAACGTCTGTGCCACGACGGGCGCCTGCCCATTCCAATCCCATGGCTGGTTGAGCGCAGCGTCCATGAAGTCGTGCCACAGGTAGAGCGGGCCGTTGGCGCTGAACAGGCCGGCGGCGAGCGGTTCCTGGTTGTTGTTGCCCATCCAGACGCCGGTGGCCAGGCTCCCCGATGCATAGCCGAACGCGGTCACATCCTTGAAGTCGTTGGTCGTGCCGGTCTTGGCGGCGGCGTCCCGCCTGACGCCGTTCGCGTCGACCAGCTTCGCCCGCGCCCCCCACCACAGGTTGAGTCGCGGATCGGTGTTGCCCTGGATGATCCAGTGCGTCAGGTACGCCTCGGCGGGCGTCATCGGCGTGGTCGCCGCGGGGCCGTTCTCCTCGCGGCTGTAGACGATCCGTCCGTCCCGGTCGCGGATCTCGATGACCGCGGTGGCGGGGTGTCGCGTCCCCTGCTGGGCGAAGACTCCGTACGCCTGGACCATGTTGGTCAGGTTCACCGGCACCGACCCGAGGGTCAGCGTGAGACCCGGATCCTGGTCGAGGATGTACTGCGCACTCGCGACGCCCATCGACTCGGCGAACTGCGCGGTCTCGTTGATACCGACCAGGTACTGCATCATCACCGACGGGACGTTGAGCGAATAGCGCAGCGAGTCCATGGCCAGCATGGGGCCATGCTCGGACAGGTCCGCGTTGGCCGGGACGTAGCTCGAGCCCACCGCGGAGCCGAACTGGGTGAGGGCATCCACGAACATCGTGGCGGGCGTCGCCTGGCGCGCGCGGAAGGCGGAGCTGTAGGTGATCGGCTTGAAGGCCGATCCCGGCTGGCGCAGTCCAAGGCCGGCCACGTCGAACTGGCCCTGCACGCGTGGGTCCTCGCGGTTGTAGTAGTCGACGCTCCCGACGTAGGCGATGATCTCGCCGGTCGCCGAGTCGACGGAAACCAGCGCGGCGTTATGCACGTTCTTGTTGGCCAGCTGCGATACGTAGTCGGTGACCTGCGCCTTGGCGACCTGCTGCAGGCCGTAGTCGAGGGTCGAGGTGATCCGGTACCCACCGATGAGCACCGCCTGCTGGGGGTTCGGCACCCCCAGGCTGGCGAGGATGCGCTCGGCCTCCCGCTGCACGCGGAACGAGAAGTGCGGCTCGCGCAGGACTGAGGTGACCCTGCTCGGACCCATCTCCTCCCACGTCACCGCTACCGCCCGGTCGTGCTCGGCCTGGGTGATGTACTCGTCGCGGAGCATGGCTGCCAGCACGTCATTGCGGCGTGCCATCGCGCGATCCGGCCCACGCGGCTCCTCGGCCGGCTGGTACGGATCGTAATAGCTCGGCAGCTGCGGCAGGCCGGCCAAGAATGCGGCCTGCGACAGGCTCAGGTCGGCGAGGTTCGAGGTACCGAAGAAGTTCGCGGCGGCGGCCTTGATGCCGAACGAGCGGTTGCCGTAGTAGATCAGGTTCAGGTAGGTCTCGAGGATCTTCTCCTTGCCCGCGCGGCCCGGGTAGGCGGCCGTTACCTGGCGGGCCAGGATCGCCTCCTGGATCTTGTCCTGGAACTGGCGCCCCGTTTCAAGGAAGGTCAGCGCCGGCTGCTCGCAGGGGTCGTCCCCGCCTGCCTCGGGATCCAGGCCGAGGTCGAGCGACGGAGCGGCGGATGGAGCGGCTGACGGAGCGTCGACGACCTCCTGCGCCTGCTTGATCGACCCGGCGTACTTGATCACCTGCTGGGTGATGGTGCTCGCACCCTGGACGATCCCGCCGGCCTCGAGGTTCGCGAGCGCGGCGCGGACGACCGCCTGATAGTCGATCCCATCGTTGGTCCAGAAGGTTCGGTCCTCGGCCGCGACGGTCGCGTTGACGATGCTGTCGGGGATGCCGGCGAAGTGAACCTGCTCGCGGTTCTCACACTCGAAGCGGGCGAGCAGGATCGATCCGCTCCGATCGTAGACCCGCGTCGATGCCGGCAGCTCGATGCCGTCAAGCAGCAGTGGGTCGGGAAGCCCGGTGGCGAAGTACTGGTAGGCGGCCAGCAGCCCGCCAGCGGTTCCCGCCGCCATGCTCCCCACGAACAGCACGAAGACGCCAACCGAGGCGAGCAGGAAGGTGGTCAGCCCGCGCCGCGGATTGCGGCGCCGGGCGGTGCGGCGAATCATCAGCCGATGGCGGCGCCGCTGCATGGCCGGGTGCATCAGGGGAACGGTAGCGCATGCGCACCGATCGGTCGAGTCGGCGCAGGCGCCGATTCAGATCAGGGGAGGTAGGCGCGCGGGTTGACGGTTGCCCCGTCGAACGTAACGCCGAAGTGGAGGTGGCACCCGGTCGCCCAACCGGTGGCGCCCTCGTAGCCGATGACGTCGCCGGTGTGGATCTGCTGGCCGACCGACACGATCTCGCCGGAGAGGTGCCAATACCAGGTCAGGAGGCGCTGGGAGTGACCGATCACCACGCCGATGGCCGGATCTCCCCAGTCGAGGTTGGGCTGACCGTCAGCCAGCACCACTCCGTCCCCAGCCGCGTAGATCGGCAGCCCGCAGCGCTGGGCGGTGTAGGCCATGTCGATCCCGGTGTGATTCGGGTTGTAGTTGGTCCAGCCGTACTCCTGCGTCACGACGAACGATCCGTGCTCCGGCCACTCGAACCTGCCGCGATACGCGATATCGAGCGACTTGGCAAGTTCCTTCAGCTGATCGACCAGTGCTGCCTGTTCGGAGAGCGCCACCTCGCCATCGGTGATCGCCATGCGCCGCTCGCCGATCGCCTGGCCAGTCGCCTGGAATTCGGCATCCTTGGCGTCGCGCAACTCCTCGAGCTGCGCCTTCTTCTCCTCGAGCGCCACCCGAGCGGCGTCGACCTGAGCCTGCTGATCAGCCAATGCAGCGGCCCGCTCCGCCGCAGCATCGCGCAGCGCACTGAGCGTCTCATGTCCGACGCTGAGGGTTTCGCGCCGCACCCGAATTCGGTCGCGCCGATCACGCACCTCGGTCGCCAGCAGGCGGTCCTCGTCGGAGAGAGTGAGCATGTATGAGAGCTCGCTGGTGGCGCGCGCGAACGAATCGGTCGAGATCAGGATCTCGAGAATGGAGGTCTGGCTCTGCTCGTAGGCGAGGCGCAGGTGATCCTGGAGGAGATCCTCCCGTGCAGCCAGTTCCACGCGGGACGTCGCGAGCTCGCTCGCCAGGCGCGCCAGTGTCGCCTCGAGGTCGGTGATGTCCATCTGATAGGCGCGGAGCTCACCTTGCGCCTGCTGGAGACGTCGGGAGGCAAGCTCGAGCTCGTGCACCGCGGCCTCAATCTCGAGACCGACTGCCGAGAGCTGGTCCTCGATCCCGAGCAGGCTCGCCGCCAGTTCAGCTTGATCGCGCTGCAGGTCGGCGAGCTGGGCCCGCTGCCGGGCGAGCTCCTGCTCCATCCGCTGCTGCTCGGCGATCGCCTCGTTGACGATCGGGTCGGTCGCCCGCACGGCGGCAGGCCACTGCCCCGGCGCGACGACAACCGTCAACAGCAGGAGAGCGGAAAGCAAACGCGCGGTGGGTCGACGGACGATCGACATAACTCCTGACGGATACGAATGTGCCAGTCTCCACGGCCGTTCGCGGCGATTAGTGCGCAGCGACGACCGGGATACATTCCCCGGCGCTCAGGGATCGGAAGCATACCCGACAGCGCAAGGGCTGCGCCACCCGGACCTCGTTTGCACCCGTGATCGCGCGCCGCCGCGACGTCGGGCCGCGTCAGATAGATGCCCCGACCACCCGCATGACGATCGCGACGACGTCGGCCGGGAATCCGGCAGCGGCCGCAAGCAGCTGCGGCTCGCGGAGCAGGGTGATGACGGTGCCGGCCACCAGGAACGGTCCGAACGGGATGTAGCTCTTCATACCGGCGCGCCGCGTGGCGAGAAGCGCCAGCCCGGTGACCGCCGACAGCAGGGCCGCCACGAAGAGTGCGACGAAGACACTGGGCCAGCCGAGCAGCAGGCCGAGCGGCACAACGAGGTAGAGGTCGCCTGTCGCCACACCGCCGCGAACCAGGAGTCCGAGGAGACCGAGGAAGGCGACCGCCGCGCCTGCTCCGATCACCGCGTCGAGCGGGCTGACTGCTGGGTTGAAGGGGGTGAAGACCGCCGCGCCGAGGATCAGCGGGTCGAGTACGAGGTGCGGCAGGCGGCGCTGGTCGAGATCAGTGGCGGTCAGCACCACCATCAGGCCAAGCAGACCCAGGTGCACCGCCGTGGCCCAGAGCGGGAGGTTCGACCTCCAGGCCACCCCTCCACCGGCTGCCGCGGCCGCCGCCGCAAGCAGGGCGGTCCGCAGGCCGGGGCCCCGCCGTGACGCCTCATCCGCGGGCCAGACGCTGGCGAGCCGCTCCGCCGCCAAGCCGAGCGCGGCGAACGCGAGCGCGACGAGTGCGATCGGCAGCGTCACGGGGTGTCTCGCTGCTCGAACAGCACGAAGCTAGGCGCGCGGTGCGAAGTCGAGCGCCAGGCGCACGAGGGTCGAGACCGCGGTCCCCAGCGCTCCCTTGGGGTTGTGCGCCTTGTCGGCGGTCAGATAGGCGCTGCCGGCGATATCGAGGTGGACCCACGGCACCGTGACGAAGTCGGCCAGGAAGACCGCGCTCTTGATCAGCGAGCCGTCTCGCGTCCCGGAGTTCACGATGTCGGCGTGCGCCGAGTCGAGCGCGGCTCGGTACTCGGTGGCGAGCGGCATCTCCCAGACCCGCTCCCCCGTCGCTTCCGCGGCCGCTTCCACGGCTCGTCCCCAGTCGCGAGGCTTGGCGAAATAGGCGCTGTACAGCTCCCCGAAGGCGATCGAGGCGGCGCCCGTCAGCGTCGCGACGTCGACCAGGTGGGTCGCACCCTGGATCTCGGCCCAGTGGAGTGCATCGGCGAGGATCAGGCGTCCCTCGGCATCGGTGTTGATCACCTCGATCGTCATGCCATTCATGGCCTTGACCACGTCCCCCGGACGCTGCGCGTTCCCGCCGGGCATGTTCTCGACCATTGGGGCGACGGCCATCAGTGGCGTCTCCGGGGCGAGCCGCGCCACCGTCCGCGCCGCAGCAATAACCGCGGCTGCGCCTGACTTGTCGTGCTTCATCTCCTCCATCGCAGCCGCGCCCTTGATGCTGATCCCGCCGGAGTCGAAGCAGACGCCCTTCCCGACGATCGCCAGCCGCCGGTCGCCGCCGCGCTCCCAGCCGGGGAGCTTGATGGCGATCAGACGCGGCTCGTGGGTCGCGCCCTGCCCGACGCCCAGCAGCGCCCCCATCCCGAGTGCCCGCATCTCCTCGACGCCGAGCACCTCCACGGTGCAGCCGTCGGCGACGAGCTCGCGCGCGACCTCCGCCATCTGCTCGGGGTACAGGTCGTTCGAGGCCCGATTGGCCAGGACGCGTCCGAACTCGACGCCGTCGGCGAGCTCCATCGCGCGCTCCATCTCGCTCGCCGACGGGGCACCTTCGCCGATCAGCACCACCTCGCGGACGCTGCGGAGCGATGCCGCCGTGTCACGCGTGCGGCCGTAGTAGGCGAAGGGGCGGAACGTGCCCTGTTGCGCGCCAACCGCGGCTGCGACGAAGCCGTCAGCATCCTCGCCGTCGCGCAGCCAGAGCGCCAGCGTCGCCACGCCGTGGCCCTGCAACCGCCGCGTGGCGGTCGACGCGATCCGGCGCGCTCGCCACGGGCCCTTACCGCGCCGAATGCCGTTCACGATGAGGATGCGCTCGAACGGCAGGTCCCCCGCCGGGATCAGCGCGGTGTAGCGGTCAGCGATGCTGAACTCGCCCCAGTCGATGGCGCCGCGGATCACCCCACCGGCCGCCGCGTCGAGCGCCGCGAGGTCGGCCGGAAACTCGGCGTCCTCCTTGTAGATGGGGACGGCCAGGACATCGGCCGATACCGTGGCGGGGTTGACGGACTCGGCGCGAACGCGCATGCATCTCTCCTTGGATGTTCGACTGGCAAGACCGATGGAGCGGCGAACGAGCGCGCTCCATGACGGGCCGAGTATAAGGTGCCCCGGCGCTGAGTTCAGTTGGCCGTGATCAGCGTCGCGATCGCTGCGCGCGTGGTAAGCGCCTCGTCGAGCAGGTCGGCAATGCGGCGCTGGGCGTTGATGCTGACGGCCGACGAGCCCTCGGCGAGTGCCAGCGCCAGGGCATTGTCGGCTCCCCGGGCGGACTCAGCCGCTGCCCCGTACCGAGCGGCCGCTCGTGCGACCGCCTCCTCGTCGCCGGCGATTGTCGCCGTGGCGATCTCTCTCGCGGCGGCATACAGCTCGCCGATGGTGGTGAGCCAGAACCCGAACGTCTCCGGGGGCTGCTCCCACGCGACGAGCAGGGCCAGGGCTGGGTCGCCGTCGGCCAACCGGTCCAGCGCGCCGTACGGGTCGTCGTCACGCAGCGCCTCGACCGCAGCGCCGAGCGCCTCGTTGAGCGCAGTCGTGGCGCGCCGACGTTCGAAGAACTCGGACGCCGCGTCCCCCGAGGCCCGGAGCTGCGCCGCAACGATCAGCAGGTCGGAACTCGATGGCGGTGACGGCGGGACCGAGAAGCCGGGTGCCACCGAGGAGGCCGTGGCAACCAGGTCGCGGAGCGCGCGTCCGAGCGCATCGGCGGCGGAGCTCCCCTGTTCCACCGCCAGCGCGGCGGCCTCGAATTCCGCCGCCGGCGGCACCTCGCCCGATCGCGTCCCGGCGGCGCCCGCCCGGGCGTGGTGCAGAGCAGAATCGAGCGGCGCCACGAGCGCTTCCAGGAGGGCATCGGTCGAGTTCGCGGCGGCTGCCAGTCCCGCCCTGCGATGGGCCTCGATCTCGGGAGCGGCGATGGTTGGGTCCGCTGGACGCAGGCAGAGTGTCGAGCCGATCGCCAGGATCCCGATGCCGGCCATCACTCCACCCATCGGGCGTCCCCGTATCATGACCAGGTGGACCTCGCCGAGCTCCGTTCGCTGCCGAAGGCCGAGCTGCACCAGCACCTCGACGGAGCCATGCGCCCCGAGACG
>JAOUHE010000193.1 GCA_029865285.1 Chloroflexota bacterium | reverse complement strand
TCAGGGGGAAGAGGACAGCAACGCCCCGCACGACTACGTCTCCCCGAAGACGCGGTAGACCGGCCAAACGGCGCTTGGTGACTGACGGCCGGGCTTCGGAAGCGGCGGCGGGGCCGCTGCTCCATGTCATGGGGTGTGACGCGTTGCTGCACACCGCGGGTAGACCTGCTGACGATCCTCCTCACCTCCCCATGCGCTTCCCCCTGTTCGCCTCAGCACTCTTCGCCGCGACCTCAGCCGCGTGCGGAGGCAATGGCCTGCTGTCCCCGCCTCCCGGTCTTCCGCATGCCGCCGCGGCTGCCGCGTGCGCGCCAACAGATGGGCCGGCGGTGACGGTCTATCTCTCGGCCAGCGCCATTTCCTCGCCGAACCCAGCGCCTCCCAATGTGCAGCTCAGCATCTGGCGGTCCGCTGACCAGCTCACCGGCACCTGGTCGCTCGCCGCGTCACGTGCGCAGGGCGCCGCCGTGCGAATCGGTCCGGCAGGCGAGTTCGTGGACAGCGCGGCGCGTGGGAGCATCACCGTGCTCGCCGTCAGCGCTGACCTCACGGTCGTCGGCCACCTCGATGTCACCTTCGCTTCCGGCACGCGCATTCAGGGTGGGTTCACCGCCCCGTGGATCGTGCGCACGGTGGTGTGCGGATAGGTCGGTGCGCGCGCCGCATGACCGCAGTGGGTGCAGATGGCCGCGCTGGAGTGGCGGTTGGGCGGCCAAGTGAGCACCCGCGCCCTGGACCGGACGGCTGGCGTTGGTGTCGACGACGAGGATGGCATGCTCGAATCTCGCTCGCGTTCCACAGCGTGGCTGGCCGTGCTGGCGATCGTCGTGCTAGGGTGTGCACGCGATCCTGTCTCGACCGAGGTCGCAGCCCCCGGCGAAGCAGCGCGGGTGGTGTGGACCGAGGCGGGCGCCGCCGGCGGGACGCCATACCAGACCGAGACGCACATCGACTCCGCGTCCGGGCGTTACACCATCCGAACGTGCGGGCGCGGATCGACGCCGTGTCCCATCCTGCGGCTCGAGCGCGAGTCGACCGTGCTTCCTGGCATGTTGCGCGACGTCTTCGCGGCCACGACGCGCCCGGCGTTTCGCGCGCTCAGGGCGAACTACGAGGATCCGTCTGGCGTCCTCCCGCCCGACGGCGGCGGCGCCACGATCGAGGTCGTGCGCAACGGAACGCGGCGCAAGGTCAGTTGGACCTTCAATGCCACGGTGCCGACGGCGCTGGCCGATTTCCAGTGCCTCCTACGCGCGGCGCGCGGCGACCTCGTGCTGTGCGACTGACGGGAGCGGTGCGCCCTCCGCCGCGCGAGCGCGCCTCGAGGGCCGTGAGAACGGCGGTCACCGTGGGGGGCGATGCCGGCGGGGACCGATCTGACCCGCCGGCTGACCCGCCGGCTGACACACCGGCTGACACACCGGCTGACACACCGGCTGACGCGCCGGTCAAGGTCGACGCCTTTCGCCTGGAGTACCTCACGGAGCACAGCCACAGCAGCCCGGGCGGCTTGACGCCGGCCGGGTACGCGGCTCGATTCACCCCCTCGGCTTCGGCCGAGCTCACCCGACTGTCAGCTCAAGACTCGACCTGACTTGGGGGGAACCCCGTCCTCATCCACGATACGCTCACCTTGCAGTCCGATGGGGACGGCCTTCTCGCCGGGCGTTCCACGTGGGCGGTGACGCCCCCCGGCGAACGTGACGAGATCACGCGCACCGAGAGCTTCGCGTTCACCATCGACGGTCTCGACATCGAGACGCATCCAGCCCCGTGTCCACCTGAGCGCACCTGCAGCGGATTCGGCCTGACCGAGCGGTTCCGATTCCGCGACGATGCGATCCTCCTCCTCGAGAGGGCAGGCACCATCGACGAGCAGGTGCATCGACGCATCGGCCCGCGCGCGCCCTAGCGGCAGTTGGTGGAGACGGCCGCGCTGGGGTAGCGGTTGGGCGGCCGTGCTTCATCGCACCCGAAGGGACCGCGCGGCCGCCCAACCGCATTTCATGGAAGCAGCCACAGCACCACTTGACGTTCGCTGGACGGAGGCCGGGAGTGGCTAACAAAGGCGAGGTCTACCTTCGTTCGGATCCGTTGCCGGGCGAGGCCAGCGGGGGCGAGCACCTCGCCGTTGTCCTTTCGGCGCCCGGGTATCACGCCGGTGGGAGCGCGATCCTCGCGCCGCTGCGACGCACGCGTGCCACCGCGTTCCGTATCGAGGTGCGGCAGCACGAGTTCTCCCCGATGCCGGGTCATATGTCGCTCGACCAGGATCGCGTGATCGATCTCGGTCAAGTCAAGTCAGTTCCGACGCGTCGACTGACCCACAAGGCGGGTCTCGTGCGTTCGAGCGCCCTGCAACGCGTCGATCAGGTCTTGCCGCAGCAGTTCCAGTTCGACGGTCCATGGGAACTGCGGGGCTGTCGGTGGCGTCTGTCGGCAGACGCGCCGGTGGAACGTGCGGTGCTGATAATGAACGATGACACCCTTGAGAACGAGCGGGTCGCATTCTTCAACGCCGTCGCCGCAACGGACGCAGGTCTGGGTCGCGAACTGATCATCGTTCACGAAGCCTGGTTGCAGGAAGAACTCGAGGCACTGACTGAGCCGGAACAGGTGGCTCTCTCGACCTTCCTTGCCAGCTCATTCGGCGTGGCGTGGACCGCCAGCTAGCGACGGCTGGTGCAGGCGGCCGTCTACGGTAGCGGTCGCGGGGCCGCGGCTTCATCGTACTGCATGGACCGCTGCGGCCCCGTTCCCGCATCATGGAAGGCGGCCGCTGCACAGCCGCACGTCAGGCGCACTCATGTCGGCTCGCTCGACCTCAGGACTTCATGAGAATTCGTGAGACGAAAGAGCGGCTCCAGATCGAGGACACGCCGGGGCTCCATTGGGTCCTTGGGGTCGTGCTTGTCGTCCCAGGGGCCCTCGCGGTCTTCAGTTCGTTCGCCGATGCTGCCGACGCACTGACCTGGAAGGCACGCACCATCAGCGGTTTGATGGGGGCTGCTGCGGTACTTGGGGGACTGTGGTGGCTCGCGAAGGCGCCGCGCTCGCGGTTGGTCGTGGAGTGGGCAGCCGGGAAGGTGCATTTGAGCCGGACTGGTCCACGTGGCCGCTTTGCTCGCGAGTGGCCCTGCGAAGCGGTTCAGGGGGTGCGACTCGTCGTGGACAGAGACGATGAAGGCGGTGAGGTATTCCAGATCGAACTGGTATTCCACGACGAGGAGCCGATGGTCCTGTCGCCCGTGTGGCGGCA
>JAOUHE010000192.1 GCA_029865285.1 Chloroflexota bacterium | reverse complement strand
CGACGACGAGGTCGGACGTCGGCTGGCTGCCTCGCTCGAGCAGGGAGTCGCAGTCGACCCGGCGATCCCGGTGGTGCTCTTCCCCGACGGAACGGTGATGCGCGACCCCACGACGCGTGAGATAGCTGAGCGGGTCGGACTCCAGGTCAAGGCCGTGCTGCCCTTCTACGACATGGTGATCGTCGGCGGAGGTCCTGCGGGGTTGGCTGCCGCTGTTTATGGCGCGAGCGAGGGCTTGAAGACGCTCCTGGTTGAGCGCGAGGCGCCCGGCGGCCAGGCCGGAACCACCAGCCGCATCGAGAACTACCTGGGCTTTCCGTCGGGCCTGTCGGGTGCCGACCTCGCCCGCCGCGGTTTGGCCCAGGCGCGTCGGCTCGGCGCCGAGATTCTAAGCTCCGACGAGGTGACCGGGATCCGACGCGAGGATCCGTACCGGGTCGTCACGCTGGCGAGCGGCGCCGAGATCAGTTGCCACGCGGTCGTTGTATCGACCGGGGTCAGCTACCGTCAGCTCGAGCTTTCCGGAGCGGCGGAGCTCGCCGGCGCCGGGATCTACTACGGCGCTGCGACCACCGAGGCGGCCTTGTATCGGGACCAGGAGGTTGGCGTCGTCGGCGGCGGCAACTCGGCCGGCCAGGCGGCGGTCCATCTCGCCCGGTTCGCGAAGCGCGTCGTGCTGATGGTGCGCACCTCCGAGCTGTCGGCGATGAGCCAGTACCTGATCGATCAGATGGCGGCGATTCCCAACATCGAGATTCGCTTCAACACGTCGATCAGCGCCGTCCACGGCGAGAGCCACCTCGCATCGGTCACAGTCACTGGCCTCAACGGGGAGGAGGAGATGGCGCTGGCGGCACTCTTCGTCTTCATCGGCCAGCAGCCTCGCACCGAGTGGCTCGAGGGATCGGTGCTGCGCGACCAGGGAGGCTTCGTCATCACCGGCGCGGCACTCCTCGAGGACGGAAAGCCGCCGGCCGGCTGGGGGAGCGCCCGCGAGCCGTTCCTGCTGGAGGCGAGCCTGCCGGGCGTCTTCGCCGCGGGGGACGTCCGGCATCGGTCGATCAAGCGGATCGCCAGCGCGGTCGGCGAGGGGGCCATGTCGGTCCAGTTCGTCCACCAGTACCTCGCGGGACTCTAGGCCAACCCGCCGATGACGCTGGAGGCGCTGCGGGCCACGCCGCTCTTCGCGGAGCTGCCGGAGGAGTACCTGGGGCGCCTCGCCGCGAATGTCGTGCCGATGCATCTCGCGGCCGGCGACCTCCTGATCAACGAGGGCGACCAGGCTGATGACCTGTTCGTGGTTATCTCGGGTGAGCTCGACGTCACCAAGCGCTCCGGGAATGCCGAGATTCCGCTGGCGCGGGTCGGACCCGGGGCGATCCAGGGTGAGCTGGCCGCGCTCGAGCGAGGCCGACGCATGGCATCGGTCCGCGCGCTGACTCCTGCCGAGGTGCTCCGCATCCCCTACAGCGCCGTTCGAGACCTGCTCTCCGGCGGGCCTGATGCCGCATTGGGAATCATCCGCACCATCATCGGACGCCTGCGTGGCATGGAGTCGGCCCTGCGGCAGCGCGAAAAGCTCGCCGGCCTTGGAACGCTCGCTGCAGGCCTGGCGCACGAACTGAACAATCCGGCGGCGGCGATTCGGCGATCCGTCGAAGAGTTGGCGCGCGCCATCGACGAGCGCAACGCTCTGCACCCGCCGCACGAACTCATGGAGCTGAGCCCGACGGGCGCGGAAGCCCCGGCCGATGCGCTGGCGCGGTCGGACGCGATCGACGAGCTCGGAGACCTGGTCGGCGACTACGACGCGGCGGCGGCGCTGGTCGATGCGGGATGGACCATCGAACAACTGCGTGCCGTCTTCCTCGACCTCGACCCCGATACCGCCCGCGATGCGGCCGCCTGGCTTGCCGCATCGGCCAAGGTCCAGGCGCTCCTTGGCGAGGTGCGCATGGCCGGCGACAGGATCAGCGAGATCGTGGCGGCGGTGAAGGGTTACGCCTATCTCGATCAAGCGCCGGTGCAGCGCATCGATGTTCGCAGGGGCCTCGACGACACGCTCGTCATCCTCCGCCACAAGCTGAAGGGCGGCATCGACGTCACCCGCGACTACGACCCGAACCTCCCCGAGATCGAGGCGTTCGGGAGCGAGTTGAACCAGGTCTGGACCAACCTGATCGACAACGCGGCCGATGCCATGGAAGGACTCGGCACTCTCGATCTTCGCGCCGAACGGACCGATGAGGGCGGCGTCCGGGTATCGATCTGCGACTCCGGGCCTGGCATCCCGCCGGATGTGGCGGCCAAGATCTTCGAGCCGTTCTTCACCACTAAGCCACCCGGGGTCGGCTCCGGGCTCGGGCTGCATATCAGCCACAACGTCGTTGTCCGCCACGGAGGCCAGCTGGATGTCGAGACCGAGCCGGGACGCACCTGCTTCGTCGTCACGATTCCCCCGACGCTCCCCGCCGCATCACCGGGCGAAGGCGGCGATGCACAGCCGACAGAGGTCTTGACAGACGGGCTGGCTGACGAGTAGCGTCCCCCGCCACAGGTGAATACGGCGACGATCGGGACGAGTACCCGGTCAGGCGAGCCCACAGGGAGTCGGGAGCAGTGGAACCCCGGCGGCGGCGCGACCGGCCAATGGACCCGTGAGCTCCGGCTGAGAACGCGTCTGGCATCGGTCCGGCGCCAGTAGCGACCGGCGGAGAGGCACCGTTAGCGAAGCCGAGATCATCGTTCGCGCCGCGCGAGCCGTGATCGAATGAGCCCGGGAGAGAACACCGGGGAACAAAGGTGGCACCACGAGAAGACCCCCTCGTCCTTTCAAGACGAAGGGGTTTGTTGTTCTCAGGAGGTCACCGTCATGTCCGGTTCCCCGCAGCGTCGGTTCACGCTCCCAGAGAGCGAGCTGCCGACCCACTTCTACAACATCGCCGCAGACCTGCCCGAGCCGCTCCCGCCGCCGCTCCATCCGGGCACGCGTGAACCGATCGGACCCGAGGCGCTGGCACCCCTCTTCCCGATGGAGCTGATTCGCCAGGAGGTCAGCACCGAGCGGTTCATCGAGATCCCGGAGTCGGTGCGCGAGGCCTATCGCGTCTACCGGCCGTCTCCGCTGATCCGGGCAATCGGATTGGAGCGCGCGCTCGACACCCCGGCGCACATCTACTACAAGAACGAGTCGGTCAGCCCGGCCGGCTCCCACAAGCCCAACACTGCCATCGCGCAGGCCTACTACAACAAAGCCGAGGGGG
>JAOUHE010000191.1 GCA_029865285.1 Chloroflexota bacterium | reverse complement strand
GCTCGCCATCGATGCGGCGGCCATCCGGCGTGGGTTTGCCGCCGCGCGATGGCCGGGGCGCATGGAACTGCTCGACTTCATCCCCTTCGGACGCGTGCTGCTCGACGGGGCCCACAACCCGGCGGGAGGGCGGGCGCTCGCCGCCGCGCTCGGCGAGCTCGGCATGCGTCACTTCCCGCTCGTCTTCGGCGCGATGCGCGGCAAGCGCGTGACCGCGGTGCTGCGTGCGCTCGCACCGCTCGAGCCGATCCCCGTCTTCACCGCCGTCGCCGATCCGGGTGCGCATTCTCCGGAATCGCTGCTGCGGGTGTGGCAACGGATTGGGCTCGGCGGCGAGACGGCAGCCGATCCGGCAGCCGCCATCGTGCGCGCCGCCGAGCTCCGCCAGTCCACGGAGCAGCCGGTGGTGGTCGCCGGCTCCCTCTACCTGGTCGGCGCGGTTCGTGGGATGCTCACCGGCGAGGAGGAGGTCTGAGTGACCGAGTTCCGCTGGGGAGAGCGCACGCTGGTGATGGGGATCATCAACGTCACGTCCGACTCGTTCTCCGGCGACGGCATTGCGCCAGCCGGCCGTACTGAGCCGTCGGTCGTTGCCGCGGCGCTCGAGCAGGCGCGCGGCTTTGTCGACGCCGGCGCCGATATCCTCGACGTCGGAGCCGAATCGTCGCGACCGGCCCAGTTCTACGGGGAGCGGGAGCCGGTCAGCGCCGCGACCGAGATCGCCCTGGCCGTGCCGGTGGTGGCCGCTCTGGCACGCGCGTTCGACGGACGTGCCGCGGTGAGCATCGATACCACCAAGGGCGAGGTCGCGCGCGCAGCGCTGGAGGCGGGCGCCACGATGGTGAACGACGTCTGGGCCGGCCGACGCGACCCCGCGACCCTCGACGCCGCCGCGCAGACAGGCGCACACCTGGTGCTGATGCACAATCGGGACGTGGCCGAGTACCCCGGCGGGGTCTTCGACGAGGTGGTGGCATGGCTGGCCGAGGCGATCGAGCGGGCGCTCGCCGGCGGCGTTGCCCGCGACCGGCTGATCGTGGATCCGGGGATCGGCTTCGGCAAGACGGGGGCGCACTCGCTTGAGCTGCTCCATCGGCTGGCGGAGCTGAAGGCGGCGCTCGGCGGTCTGCCGCTGCTGGTCGGAACGAGCCGCAAGCGTTTCATCGGTGAGCTGCTCGGCGGCACACCCCCGGAGCAACGGCTGGAGGGGACCGGGGCGAGCGTGGCCCTGGCGATCGCGGGCGGAGCCGACATCGTGCGGGTTCACGACGTCGCCGCCATGGTGCGCACCGTTCGGGTCAGCGACGCGATCGTGCGGTGGCAACCATGACTGACGCCGCGGACCACATCACGCTGCGGGGCATGCGCTTTGCCGGTCGACATGGCGCGCTTCCCGGTGAGCAGGCGACGCCACAGCCGTTCGAGGTCGATATCGCGGTGACCCTGGACCTGGCGCCCGCCGCTGCCAGCGACGATCTCGACGACACGGTCGACTACCGCGCCCTCTTCGACCTGGCGCAGGACATCGTCGAGAACCGGTCGTTCAGGTTGATCGAGGCGATGGCCGGGGCGATCGCCGACGCGGTGCTGGCCGCACACGACGTCGACGAGGTCGAGGTCGCGGTGCGCAAACCGCAGGCGCCGCTGCCCGGCGACTTTGAGACGGTCGAGGTGCGCGTGCGCAGGCTGCGCGGGGAGCCCGCCTCCTAGCGGGTGGCCGGGAGGGTACCGAGGGTGACGCTCACCTGGAGCGTCTCTCCGTCGCGCACCACCTCCAGCACCACGACGTCGCCGGGTGCGTGCGGTATGACGAGTGCCGCCAGGTCGTGGCGATCGTCCACCTGCTCCCCATCGACGGCCACCACCACGTCGCCGTCCTTGAGGCCCGCTGCCTCGGCCGGGCTGCCGGGGAAGACGCCCGGCGATCCGTTGTCGGCCGCGTCGATCAGCACGCCGTGGTCGATGCCCAGGCCGCGCTCTTCGGCAAGCGCGGCGTTGAGCCGCACGTAGTAGACGCCGATCCACGGTCGCGCGATCGGCTTGCCGGCCAGGGCCAACCCCATGATCGGGCGGGCGATGTTGATCGGAATGGCAAAGCCGATCCCCTGCGCGTCGCGGTTGACCGCGGTGTTGATGCCGATCACCTGGCCGGAGCTGTTGATCAGCGGGCCGCCTGAGTTGCCGGGGTTGATGGCGGCATCGGTCTGGATCAGGTTGCTGAGCTGCTCGCTCGAGGTCCCGAGCGCGTCACCGGCCCGGATCTGTCGGCCGAGACCAGAGACGACCCCGGTCGTGACCGTGTTCTCGAAGGTACCCAGCGGGTTGCCGATGGCGATCGCCAGTTGCCCCAGCTCGAGGTCGTCGCTTGAGCCGATCGGCGCGGCCGACAGCCCGGTGGCATCGATCTTCACGATCGCCAGGTCGGTCAACGTGTCGATCCCGTACACACGCCCGTCAAAGACCCGCGAGTCGGTGAGCTGCACCGAGATCTCGTCAGCCCCGTCGACGACGTGCTTGTTCGTCAGGATCCAGCCATTGGCGTCGAAGACGAATCCAGAGCCGACGCCGTTCGTTCCACCAGTCACGCCGCCATTGGTGCGGGCGGTGATGGTCACCACGGCGGGCATCACCTTCGCGACGGCGGTGATCACCGCGCTCGACTCGTCGAGATGCACCTGGCTCACCGAGGTGCCGGTCGGCTCGTTCGACGCGCTGCCGGTCGGCGTCCGGAGGAGGTTCGCAACGGCCGCAGCAGACAGTGAGCCGGAGACGATGGCCGTCACCAGCGCGATGGTCACCACCGACAGCGCACCGAGGCCGCGGCGCTCGCGCGGCGGAGGCGGCGGGGCCGGATGCGCCGACCAGCTAGGCGTGGCGCCCCAGGTCGGACGGTTAGGCTGACTGGGCGGCGGGCCGTACCGACTCACCTCGACGTCGGGCGCGCGTGACGCGCCGTCCGCATCTGGCGTGGTCGGGGGGTCCTGGTCGCTCATCGGTCCTCGCTCGTGGGTGTTTTGCTTCCATCGTGGCCGCCGCGAGTTGCGCGCAGCGGGCCGGCCGCGTGAAGTTTCATTGATCTTCCGGCGTGCGCGGCAGCCGCACGGTGAAGGCGGCGCCCTGGCTTGGCGCACTCGCGACCTCGATCGTGCCGCCATGCATCTCGACGATCGAGCGGACGATCGCCAGCCCCAGGCCGCTCCCGGAGGCGCGCGCCTCACCCACGTTCGTGCCGCGGAAGAAGCGCTCGAAGACGCGGGGGAGCTCGGCCTC
>JAOUHE010000190.1 GCA_029865285.1 Chloroflexota bacterium | reverse complement strand
CATCGGTCATCCAACCGATATCGGTTGGATGACCGATGCCAACCGACGGGCCGCGGAAGACGCCATGGCGAGCCTGGCGCCGGTCCTGGAGTTGTCCGGGCAGGTCCCCCGCGCAGAGGCGTTGGCCCGGCTGCGGGCCGCCGATGCGGCACTCCTGCTCTTGGCCGACGGGCCGGACCGCGACCTGTTCGTGGGCGGGAAGCTGTTCGAGTATCTCGGCCTCGACCGCCAGGTGCTGGCGGTTGTGCCCCCGGGTGACGCCCGCCGGCTGCTCGCCGAACTGGACTGGGGGATCGTGGCCGATCCCGAACCGGACGCGATCGCGGCCGCCCTCGAGCGGCTGGTGGAGTCGCCGCCTCCGGATGGTAGGGCCGATCCGGAGGGTCGCTACGAGCGCCGGGCCCTGGCGGCGCAACTCGGGACGCTGCTGGACGAGGTCGTCGGACCCTAGGCGATCCCAGACCAGAGCGCAGCCAGCGCCTCGGCGAGCGAACGTCGCGGGGCCCATCCCAACACCGTGGCCGCACGTCGGATGTCGGCGACCTGCCAAGAGACCGTCGCCGATCGAGGCGAACCCGAGGCCCCTTCGCCGATCGGTCCCGCATAGCCCGCGATCTCGGCAAGGGTCTGGACGAGCTCGCGGGCGGTCGCACCGCGACCGGAACCCA
This sequence comes from Chloroflexota bacterium, assembly GCA_029865285.1. GTDB lineage: Bacteria > Chloroflexota > Limnocylindria > QHBO01 > QHBO01 > CF-167. Next base: position 2,612 of record JAOUHE010000190.1, on the reverse strand, counting down.
CGTTCAGCACCTGGCCGTCGGCTGCGGGGGCGAAGCATGCCGCGACCACCGCATCTGCAACGTCGCGGGCATCCACGAAGTCGCGCGTGGCATTGAGTGAGCCCAGTTCCACCGGGCCGCCCTGGTCGAGTGCGCGGCGGACCAGTGTCGCCGCGTGGCCCGGCAGGCTCGCCGAGGCCATCCCGGCCCCGACCGGATTGAAGACGCGCAGGACCGTCGCCGCAAGCCGGCCCGCACGTTGCGCCGCGAGAACCGCCTGGGTCGCCGCCAGCTTCGTTGCGCCGTACTCGCCCACCGGGTGCGCGGGATGCTCCTCCGAGATCGGCGTGCCGGACACTCCCGGTCCGTACTCCGCGGACGAGCCGATCTGGATCAGCCGCGCACCGACCCCGCGCATCTCGTCCACGAGCCCGAGCACGAGATGCACATTGGCTGCCTCCAGTTCCGACCGCGAGCCGTGGGTTGCCCCGGCACAGTTCACTACCACCGCGGGTCCGGCCGCCTCCAGCTGTTCGCGCAGCGGCAATCCTCGGCGGAGCGCCAGCACCTCCTGGTCGGCCGCTGCGAGGGCGCGGTACACGTGGCTGCCGAGGAAGCCACCGGCACCGAGCAGTGCAACCGGCGGCATGTCAGCCGGTCGGGAGCAAGAGCGAGGCGACCGTACCGATCTCGTCGTTGGCGCGCTCGTAGTCCTCGGGTCGGCCGATGTCGAGCCAATACCCCTCGAAGCGATGGCTACGCGGGGGCCGGCCCTGTCGCAGCAGGTCCAGCACCAGCTCGTCGAACCCGAATGGCTCCCCGCGCGGGTACCCGGCCAGGGTGGAGCGTGAGAGACCATACACGCCCATGCTCACCGCGTAATCGAGCGTCGGCTTCTCCCGGAACCCGATCACCTCGCTCCCATCGACCTCGAGCACACCGAAGTCGACCTCCACCCGTCGATGAAATGTGGCGATCGTCAGCGGCGCTCCGGATTCAACGTGGTCGCGGAGCACGGCGCCATGATCGAGGTCGGTCAGGATGTCTCCGTTCAACACCAGAAAGTGCTCCGGCAGTTGCTCCAGGATCTGGAGCACCGGCCCGATCGTCGAGAGTGGCTTCGTTTCGGCGGCGTAGTCCACCTCGAGTCCCCACCTCGACCCGTCACCAACGAACTCCTGGATCTGCGCGCCGAGGTGCCCGATGGCGATCGTCACGCGCCCAAAGCCACGCTGCGCCAGCTGGCGCAGGAGGATGCCGAGCACCGGCCCTTCGTTCCCGATCGGGACCAGCGGCTTCGGCAGCGACGACGTGAGCGGCCGAAGCCGGGTGCCCATTCCGCCGGCCAACACCACGGCATGCGGCCGGGCAGTGGTCGAAGTCGTCATCGGCTCAGACGTTGTAGGCATCTGGCCGATACCGGGCGAGGTTTGCCGGGTCGGAGAACCACGCGATCGTGGCGGACAGCCCGTCCTCGAGGGTCCGATTCGGGGACCAGCCAGTGGCAGACTGCATCGCGCTGAAGTCGCAGACCAGGCGCATCACCTCCGAGTCGGGCGGGCGCAGCCGTTCCACCGCCGCCGCAACCTGCATGGGCCGCCCCATCAGCGCCGCCACGGTCGCGGCGAGGTCGCCGATCGAGATCTCGCGCCCGGTCCCCGAGTTGAGCACCTTCCCGGCAACTTGCTCGAGCGGAGCGCTTCCGACCGCCACGAATGCCTGGGCAGTGTCGGTGACGAATGTGAAATCGCGCGTCGGCGCAACCGCTCCAAGTTGAACCTCAGCCTGGCCTGCGGCGAGCTGCGAGATGATCGTCGGGATCACCGCACGCGCCGATTGGCGCGGACCGAAGGTGTTGAACGGTCGCAGGGTGACCACCGGCAGCGAGAAGCTGAGAACGTAACTCTCCGCGAGCTTGTCGGCCGCGATCTTCGAAGCAGCGTACGGCGACTGCGCCTGGAGCGGATGCTGCTCGTCGATCGGCACACGACGAGCCGTCCCGTACACCTCGGAGGTGGACGTGTGCACCACGCGTGGGGTCCCATGGCGACGCGCAGCCTCGAGAACGTTGAGCGTCCCCCCGGCGTTGGTCTCCAGATACGAGCGTGGAGCGCGATACGAATACGGGATGGCGATCAACGCCGCCAGGTGGTAGACGACTTCGGCGTCGAAGACGAACTCGTCGACCGAGTTCGGGTCTCGAACATCGCCGAGGACCACCTCCACCGATGCCATCGTCTCGGGCGACAGGCTCTCGAGCCAGCCCCACGAGGCGAACGAGTTGTACTGCACCATGGCGCGCACGCGGTCACCGCGGGCTACGAGCGCCTCAACCAGGTGCGACCCGATGAAGCCTTCAGCGCCGGTGACGGCGACGAGCGTGGGCAGGGTGGTACTCCGTGATGCTCAGGTCCGCAGGAGGTCCACCTAGTATGCCATCGGCCGTGGCATCGGCCAGACGCTAGAAGGCCTCGAGGTAGCGGTCGACCTCCCAACGGGTGACCTGCATCCGGTACTCGTCCCACTCCTCCGTCTTGGCCTCCACGAAGCGCTCGAAGACGTGCTCGCCCAGCGCGTCGGCGATCACCGAGTCGGCCTTCAGCTCGTCGAGCGCTTCCCGCAGCGTGCCCGGC
>JAOUHE010000040.1 GCA_029865285.1 Chloroflexota bacterium | reverse complement strand
GCGACGTCCGGGATTCACCGACGCCGCTGCTCCAGATGTGGCGGAGCCGCTGGTGAATCGGTTCGTGGCTCGCCTGCGCGCCAGCGGGAACCGGGTTGCGACCGGGCGCTTCGGAGCAGAGATGGAACTCGAGCTGGTGAACGACGGGCCGTTTACCCTGGTGCTCGACTCGGAGCGCGACCTGGCGGTCGCACCGGGGTAGGTCGGCTCAGACCTTTTCGGCGGTCCGCTGGCAGCGGGAGCAGGCCTTGATGCGCACCATGCTGCCGTTGCGCTCGACAACCATCGGCTGCAGGTTGGGAATCCAGCGCCGCAGGGCCCGCTTGCGGTTCATACCAACCGACTGGGGGTTCCAGCCGGTGATCGGCTTCTTGCCGCAGATCTCGCACTCGCGTGCCATGGGGAATCTCCAATCACGAACGAACCGGCGCACCATCCTCAGCGTCGCCGGAACGCGCCGATCGTAGCACGCTAGGATCGGCCCATGCAATCAGCCCGGCGTCGAGCCGGCGATCCACCCGGCCGCCAGCCGCCGTCGGGGCTGGATGCCGCGGATCTCGATCGCCCGATCCGAGACGTGCTGCCGGAGCTTGCGCGGGGCGTCGCCGCGCTCGCACGCCTGGGGATCGCCACGCCTCGCCAGGCACTCTTCCATCTTCCATTCCGCTACGACGACTTCAGCGATCTGCGGCCGCTGGGCGAGCTGCTGCCCGACGAGAAGCAGTCGGCGCGCGTGCGCGTGGTGGAGGTGCGTGTCGAGAAAGGGTTCGGCCGCCGCCCTCAGCGCGTGATCGCGCAGCTCGCCGACGATACCGGCACCGCCGAGGCGATCTGGTTCGGGCGCCAGTTCGTGGAGCAGCGTCTAGCCCGGCTCGCTCCCGGCGCCGAGCTTGTCTTCAGCGGCAAGGTGGCTCTGCGCGGCTGGCGGCCGCAGTTCGTCGGCCCGGACTTCTCGGCGGTGGGATCCGATTCGGTGCATACCGGACGGGTGGTCCCGGTCTATCGCCTCGCCGGGGGAGTGACCCAGAAGCGGGCTCGTGATCTGCTGGCGCGCGTGCTCGAGCGGGCGCTGCCGGCCGTGAGCGACCCGCTGCTGCCCGAGGAGCGAGGCTCACTGCCGACGCTCGACGAGGCACTGGCCGCCGCGCACTTCCCCGAGGAGGCGATCGACGTGGCCGCCGCACTTGACCGGCTCGCCTTCGATGAGTTGCTCGCTCTGCAGCTCAGCCTCGCCCAGGCACGCGTCGCCCGGGAGGGGCTGCACGCCGCCCGTGTGGTGGTCGACCGGGAGGAACTCGAGCGGTTGACCGCTTCGCTGCCGTTCGTGCTCACCGGTGACCAGCGCCGTGCGGTCGACGAGATCATCGCGGACCTTGCCAGCGACCGTCCGATGCGCCGGCTGCTGCAGGGCGATGTGGGGAGCGGCAAGACGGCGGTCGCCGCCGTCACGCTCGCGGGCGTCGTGCGCGCCGGCTGGCAGGGGGTCCTGATGGCACCGACCGAGATCCTCGCCCGGCAGCACCACGGCGGCCTGGCGCCGCTCCTGGCGACACTCGGCGTCCGGGCGGAGTTCCTGTCGGGCTCCCTGCCGGCAGCCGCTCGGCGACGGATTCACGACGCCATTGCGGCTGGCGAGATCGACGTCGTGATCGGTACGCATGCCGTCATCAGCGAGGCGGTGACCTTCCGCGACCTGGGGCTCGCGGTGGTTGACGAGCAGCATCGCTTCGGCGTGGCGCAGCGCGCGGCGCTCCAGGCCAAGGGGGCGGGGCTTGAGCCCCATGTCCTGGCGCTGACAGCCACACCGATCCCGCGCACGCTGGCACTGACCTTCTACGGCGATCTGTCGATCAGCACCATTCGGGAACTGCCGCCGGGGCGCCAGCCGATCCGTACCGAGGTGCGAAATCGAACAGCGCTGCCACGCATCGAGGCGTTCCTGGCATCCGAAGCCGCGGCAGGCCGCCAGGGGTTCGTGGTCGTCCCGCTGATCTCGGAGAGCGAGGCGCTCACGGTCGCCTCGGCCGAGGCAGAGGTGGAGCGGCTGCGGGCGGCGCTGCCGCAACTGCGCGTCGGTCTGGTGCATGGCCAGCAGCGGGCGACTGATCGCGACGCAACCATGCAGGCGGTCGCGGCGGGGGAGATCGACCTGCTGGTGGCCACCTCGGTGATCGAGGTCGGGATCGACGTGCCGAATGCATCGGTGATGCTCGTCGAGGACGCGGAGCGCTTCGGCCTGGCCCAGCTGCACCAGCTCCGCGGCCGTGTCGGGCGCGGGACGGATCGCTCCTTCTGCATCCTGCTCAGTGACAGCGTCGATGAACTCGCGCGACGGCGCCTCGAGGTGATCCGTTCGTCGTCGGATGGATTCGCCATCGCCGAGGCAGATCTCGAGCTGCGGGGAGCGGGAAACCTGCTCGGGACGCGCCAATCCGGGCTTCCGCCGCTCCGCGTGGCGTCGCTCTTCGAGCCGCGCCATATCGCGCTGGCCGAGCGGGCCCGTGATCTTGCCAACGATCTGGTCGCGGGCGACCCGCAACTGGCCCGACGACCGGCACTCCTCAGGCTCCGCGACGACTTCGCCTCCCCCGAGGACGATGGGGAGGTGGCCTGATGCGGGTGATCGCAGGGAGCGCCCGCGGCCTGCTGCTGGTCGCGCCGAAGGACCCCCGGACACGCCCGATCGCCGACCGCGTCAAGGAGACTCTCTTCGCCATCCTGGGCGATCGAGTTCCCGACACGCGGGTCCTCGACCTGTACGCCGGGACCGGCGCGATCGGGATCGAGGCGTTGTCGCGCGGGGCCGCACACGCCACGTTCGTCGAGCGCAGTCGCGAGGCGCTGATCGCCATCCGCGACAATCTCGCCAGAACCGACATGCTGGTCCGGGCATCGGTGCACGCGGGCGACGTCGAGACCTTCCTGGCAGCCGATTCCGCGGGCGCCTTCGGGCTCGCCTTCGTGGATCCGCCGTACGCGGAGCGTGCTATCCTCGCGCCGCTCGAGCGGCTCGTGCCGCACCTGGCGCCTGGGGCGACGGTGGTGGTCAAGCACTTCTGGAGAACGCCGATTCCGCAGGTTCCCGGGCTTGCCCGCTGGCGCGAGCGGCGATTCGGCGAGACCGGCCTCACTTTTCTCGAGGCGACCGGCAGAACCGATGCAGCGGAGGAGTGATGAGTCGCGTCGCCGTCTTTCCCGGTTCCTTCGACCCGATGACGAATGCCCACCTGGACGTCGCACAGCGGGCCGCCGCCCTCTTCGATCATCTCGTGATCGGCGTGCTGAACAACTCCAGGAAGACGCCGCTCTTCAGTGTCGAGCAACGGGTCGCCCAGATCCAGCAGACGGTTGCGCCGTTCGGGCCACACGTCGAGGTGAAGGCGTTCGATGGCCTCACCGTCGACTTCGCCCGGCGGTCGGGCGCGGGGTTCATCGTGCGAGGCCTGCGCGCGGTGAGCGACTTTGAGGCCGAACTCCAGATGGCCCACACCAATCGCAAGCTGCAACCGGCGGTCGACACCGTATTCCTGATGTCGGCGCTCGAGTACGGGTACGTCTCGAGCAGCCTCGCCAAGGAGGTCGCCCAATTCGGCGGCGACGTGACCCCCATGGTGCCGGCCGCGGTCGCCACCGCGCTGCACGAGCACTTCTCGGCTCGATCCTGAGGGGCACCGCCCCACGGCTATAATCCTCGGCGACGATCGGTCGCCGAGGAGGGCGCAGCCACGGACATCCTCTTTTTGGTCGAGCGGCTCGAGTCGCTCGTCGCCACCAGCAAGAAACTGCCACTCACCAACAACGTGGTGGTCGATCAGGCCGCGCTCCTCGAGCTGATCGACCAGCTGCGCGTTTCGGTGCCGCCCGAAGTGCACCAGGCCCAGAGGGTGACCGAAGAGGCCGCGCGCATCGTCGAGCGAGCCCGGGACGAGGGCGACGCGGTCATCGCCCGCGCGCAGGAGCAGGGGGCCCGCATGCTCGAAGAGCGGGAGCTGGTCCGGATGGCGCAGCAGCGAGCGACAGAGATCATCGAGGCTGCCAGTCGCGAGTCTGCCGAGGTTCGACGCGGCGCCGATGAATACGCTGCCGGCGTCCTGATTCGTCTCGAGGGGGAGTGCATCAAGGCATTGACCAGCATCAAGCGCGGGATCGACATGCTGGACGACCGCCATCGACCGATCCGCACCGAGGACGGCGTCACGCCGACCCCCATCGACGTTCAGCCGAGTGAAGCCGTTCCGGGGTCGTGACCCTGCTCAACGCGGCGGGCCTGCTACGTGAGGGAGCCGGAGCCACTCGCGAGTACGCCCTGCGAGACCGGTACCTGTCGATCGGTCCTGAGGTGGAGCTCGCCGGCCCCGTGAGCGGCACGTTGCGACTGCAGCGCACCAATCGCGGCATCCTGCTGCGCGGCTCGCTCAACACTTCGCTGCGCCGAACCTGCTCACGATGCCTGGAGCCATTCGAGGAAGCCGTGGCGGTCATCCTGGCCGAGGAGTACCTTCCGAGCGTCGATCCTGAGCGTGGGACACCACTGGCCCCGCCGGCCGCCGATGAGGAGGCGCTTCGACTGGACGAACGCCACCAGATCGATCTCGTACCTGTCCTCCGCGACGAGCTCGTACTCGGCGAGCCGATGCATCCGCTCTGCCGGCCAGACTGTCCCGGGCTGTGTCCCGGCTGCGGACGCAACATGGCGGTGGGCAGCTGCGATTGCTCCACGTTCGAGCCGGACCCTCGATTGGCCGCGCTCGCCGCGCTGCTGCCTCCGGAGACGGACTGAATGCCGTCGGGACCGATTGGCACGTTCGCCGGTCGGGCGGACGCCCGGTATACTGCGGCGTTGCCAATTTCACGAACCTAGGTAGGAGTCACGCGTGGGCGTTCCCAAGCGAAAGGTATCCAAGTCGCGGCAGGGCGAGCGCCGCTCGCACCTGGCGATCAGCGGGCCGCCGCTCGTGGAGTGCACCCACTGCCACGAGCTCAAGCGCTCGCACCACGTCTGCCCGACCTGCGGGTACTACGACGGCCGCGAAGTCGTGAGCGTCGAGTCGACCCCGCCGGCTGAAGGCCAGCGCTGACGGCCGCGCCGCTGATGCGCATCGCGGTCGACGCGATGGGTGGCGACTTCGCTCCACGCGAAGTCGTGCGCGGCGCCATCAACTACGCCGCCTCTCACGCGGACGAGGTGATCCTCGTCGGTGACGTACCGCGCATCGAGTCCGAGATCGCGGAGTACGGCCACGGGCACCCGGCGAGCCTTTCGTTCGTGGACGCGCCGGAGGTGATCGAGATGGGGGAGCACCCGGCCACCGCGCTGCGCGCCAAGCGCCGCTCATCGATCCGCGTGGCGACCGACCTCGTCCGGGATGGAGAGGCTGATGCTGTCGTCAGCGCCGGGTCGACCGGCGCGACCATGGCTGCAGCCGTCTTCCGGCTCGGCCGGATCGACGGCATCGATCGCCCCGCTCTCGCCGCGCACCTGGTCACCGCGACCGGCCCGATCATGCTGCTCGACGTCGGAGCGAACGTGGATTCGGAGGCGGCCAATCTCGTCCATTTCGCCGTGATGGGATCGATCTACGCTGAGCACGTCCTCAAGGTCGATCGCCCGCGCGTCGGTCTCCTCAACATCGGCGAGGAGAAGGACAAGGGAGACACGCTCGCACGAGAAGCGCACCGTCGGATGCGCGAGCTCGACCTGAACTTCGTGGGCAACGTCGAGGGGAACGACCTTGTCGCGCACGCGGCGGATGTGGTGGTCTGCGACGGCTTCGTCGGGAACGTCGTGATCAAGTTCTTCGAGGGGTTGACCGGCTACATCTTTCGGTCGCTGCGGACGGACCTGCAACAGGGACCGGTGGCACCGCTCGCGCTCCTGGCGCTCAAGCCGGGCTTTGATCGCATGAAGCAGCGTTTTGACTACGAGCAGTACGGCGGCGCACCGCTGCTGGGCGTTCGCGGCGTGAGCATCGTGACCCACGGCCGGGCCCGTGCACGGATGATCGAGCACGCCATCCGGGTGGCGTCCGAGGCGGCGGCGGAACGGATCCCCGATCTCATCGGCGCCTGGACACAGCATCACCCTGCGCTGGCGCGCCAGGACGCGGCCGACATCGTCGCCGACGGCACCGAGCCGCTGGTGACCGGGTCGGGGATGGTCGGCTGAGCAGCACGGTGTCCCGCTCTCGCCGCAGCGTGAGCGCCAGCCCCGGCTTCCAGGCGCGACGCCTGGCCATGCTTGCGCTCTTCGAAGACGAGTTCCGGCCGACGGCTGCGCTGAGCGCGCTGGAGCGGCTCGGTGACGACGAGGGAGCCGCGGAGCCGGTCGTCGAGCACGCCCGCGTGATCGTCGCCGGCGTGCTGGCACAGGAGCCGCAGCTTGACGTGGAGATTGCGGTCTACGCCCCCGCCATACCGGTGAGCGAACTGGGTCGGATTGAGCGCACGATCCTCCGGAGCGCCGTGTGGGAGATGCTATACTCCGCCGCGACCTCGACCAGGGAGACGATTCGCGACGCGGTCTCCCTCGCCGGGACGTACGCCGGGGAAGCGGCCCGCCGCCTCGTGAACGGCGTCCTCCGCAGCATTGCAGGCGCATCAGGTAGAGGAGGCTGACGGTGAGCGACGGAACCACGTACGACCGGCTCAAAAAGATCATCGTCGAGCAGCTCGGCGTCGATGAGGAAGAGGTCACCGCGCAGGCCTCGTTCGTCGAGGACCTGAATGCTGACTCGCTCGATCTCGTCGAGTTGATCATGAGTCTCGAGGAAGAGTTCGGGATGGAGATCTCGGACGAAGACGCCGAGAAGATTCAGAAGGTCCAGGACGCGGTTGACTTCATCGGGGATCACCAGCAGTAGCGATCGGGGGAAATGGCCATCCCGGACCTCGACGAGCTGGGTGACCGACTCGGCGTCGTCCTGCGGAATCCGGAGGCCATGCGCCAGGCGCTGGTCCACAGTTCCTTCCTCAACGAGAACCCTCAACAGGTATCGGGGCACAACGAGCGCCTCGAGTTTCTTGGGGATGCCGTCATCGGCCTGGTCGTCAGCAGTCTCCTGTACGACCGGTATCCCGCCGAGGACGAGGGCTTCCTGACCGCCCGCCGCGCCGCACTCGTGAACCGGACTGCCCTCGCCGCGCTCGGCCAGCGACTCGGCCTGGATCGCCAGCTGATGCTCGGGCGGGGTGAGGCCGAGGCGGGCGGCGCGACGCGCCCCTCGCTCCTGGCCGGCGCTTTTGAGGCCGTTGCGGGTGCCCTCTTCCTTTCCGAAGGGATGTCCATCACGCGCCGATGTCTGCGGCGGCTGTTTGCCGAGCAACTCGCGCCGGCGCCGGACGCGGGACCGCCGAAGTCTGCCAAGAGCCAGCTCCAGGAGTGGAGTCAGCGCAACTACCACCTGAAGCCGCGCTACGAGGTGCTCGAAACCGAAGGCCCGGCCCACAGCCAGATGTTCACCGTCGCGGCCGGCGTCGGGGACCGCCGGCTGGCCGTCGGTCAGGGCACGAGCCGGCAACGTGCCGAAGAGGAGGCGGCCGCGATGGCGCTTGGCGTGCTCCGTACTCCGACGGAACCGGTTCGGGGACAAGCCGGAGCATCGGAGGAACCGAGGTGAGCCGCCTGAAGGAGTTGCGGCTGCACGGCTTCAAGACGTTTGCGGATCCGACCCGGTTCGTCTTCGAGCGCGGCGTGAACGCGGTGATCGGCCCAAATGGATCGGGCAAGAGCAACATGGCCGACGCGATCCGCTGGGTGCTGGGCGAACAGTCGAACCGGTCTCTGCGCACGCGGCGTGCCGACGAGGTCATCTTCGCGGGGAGCGACGCGCGGAAGCCGCAGGGGATGGCCGAGGCGATCCTGACCCTCGATAACACCGACGGATGGCTCCCGGTCGACTTCGCCGAGGTGTCGATCGGTCGTCGTGCGTATCGGTCCGGCGAGACCGAGTACCTGGTCAACGGTGCCCGCGCCAGGCTGAAGGACGTGGTCGAGCTGCTTGCCGGCGGCCGGCTGGGAGCCAATGAGCTGGTGGTGGTCGGCCAGGGAACCGTCGATGCAGCCCTCTCGCTGCGACCCGAGGAGCGGCGCCAGCTCTTCGAGGAGGCGGCCGGGGTCAAGAATCTCCAGGTTCGGCGCAACGAGGCAACGGGGCGGCTCGCGCGAGCGCGCGACAACCTGAGTCGGGTCTCCGACGTGATCGGTGAGTTACGTCCCCAGGTACGGAAGCTAGCGGTGCAGGCGCAGCACCAGCAGGAACATGACGCGCTGGGCCAGCGGGCCCGCGCATTGATCACCGAGGAGGCGCGACGTCGCGAGACCGCCGCGCGCGATGCGCTCGGGAGTTCGCGCCGCGCCGCAGCCGCAGCAGCCGCCGCGCTGGACGAGTTTCGCGCGGGCCAGAACGCGGGTCGAGAGCGGTTGGCCGCCGCGGAGCGAGCCTACTGGGAGGCTGAATCCGTCGCCCGTGCCGCCGGTGAGCACCACGGCTTGACGCGGGAGGCCCTCATCCGTGCGGAGGGACGCGCCGAGACGCTCGTCGCCCGCAGCACTGAGATGGCCGAGTCGATCGCGCGGCGGGAGGCGGAACTCTCAGACCTTGAGCGGCGACTGCGTGCCTCTGAACAGCCTGATGCCTCGGAGGTCGACATCGCGATCGCCGCCGCCCAGCGAGCAGAGATCGACTGGCAGGAATCGGTCGAAGCGCTCGCGTCGGCCGATGCGGCGCTGCTGGCCGCCGAGGATGCGCTAGCGCGGACTCGCCTCCTTCACGCCACACGCATCGCGGGCGAGGCGAGACGCGGCGAACTGCTGGCGCGCGCCCAGACCCTGCGCACGCGCATCGAGCGCGAACTCGCGACCACCACGACCGCCGTTGCCGGCTTGCAGGAGACGAGCGCAACCGCAGTGGCGGCCTTGGCCGCGGCCGAACAGACGGCCGCAGGCGCGCGCGGACGAGCCGAGCGCGCGGTCGCGGAGCATGACGCGGCTGCGCCTCGGGCGGACGCCGCCCGCGTCGCGGCCTCGTCGCTGGCGGAGCGGGTTGGTGCATTGCGGAGCGAACTCGAAGCGCTGCACGAGCGTGCGGAGCGGGGCAGCCGGCTCGGCACGCTGCTCACCGCCGCGGGGTGGCGCACGCTGCTCGACGCGATCGACGCGCCGGAGGAAACCTGGCCGGCGATCGAAGCGGTGGTTGGGGGTGAGCTCGAACAGGCGCTCGTCTGGCAGGAGGGCGACCTTGTCGAGCGACTGGCGGAGGCTCGCGGCACCGTGCGCCTGGTGGCAGCGGCGGCACGCGGGGACGTGACGCAGTACGCCGCCGAACGCACGGCCGCCCTGGCCGCGGTGCGCGGGGAGCGCACCCTCGCCGAGTGGATCGCCGCGGAGTCGGCGCCGCTCGTGTTTCAGCATGCCGTGGTCGCTCCAGACGTGGGGGCACTCCTGCGCGGCTGGCGCGCTCTGCCGCCAGGGTGGTGTGCCGTCACCGCGCACGGCGACCTCGCGGATGGACGCGGGCTCGTGGCAGTGCGCGGCCGTGGCGATGCCCCGAGCGCCGAGGGAGCCAGGCAGCACGTCCGCCGCCGCGAGGTGGCCGACGCCCTGGCACAGCTCGAGATGGCGCATGCGGACGCCCGCACGGCCGCTGCCGTCACGCTCACTGCCCTCAACGAGGCGGGCCGGCAACGGGTGGTCGCGGTCGCCGAGCGGGACGAGGCGGATCGCCGCCTGGTGCAGGCGCGATCCGAGACCGAGGCCGCCGAGGCGAACCTGGCAAGGGCTCGTCGCGACGCGGGTGAGTTGGCGATCGAACTCGAACAGGCGCGCGGGACGGAGCTCGCCGCTCGGGACGCGCCCGGCCGGGTCGAGTCCGATGACGAGATCGCGCCGCTGACGTTGATCGCCGAGAAGGCACGGGCCGCGCGAGACGCGGCAGCCGCCAACCGGGACCAGCACCGTGACGCGTGGCGCACAGCCCGCACCGCCGCGGAGGAAGCGGAGCGACGCTCGGGCGGGTACCGTGGGGAACTCGCGAACCTTGAGGCTCGTCGCGCGCAGCTTGCCGCAGCGGTCCCCGGCGACGAGGCGGCGCTGAGGTCACTCGACCTTGAGCGAGCCGCGGCCGAGCGCGCCATGGCGACGGCGCGTGGCGCAGCCGAGGCTGCGGCGGCCGACCGGGCGGCGGCCGATACCGAACGCGACCGACTCCGCGCGGAGCTCCTCGAGATGGAGCGCACCCGCGGCTCGGCTGGCGATCGGGTGGCCGACCTCGAGCGAGCCGCACAGGCGGCCGCGATCGAAGCTTCGCGGCATGAGGATGCGCTGGCCGCCCTCGCGCGGGAGCGCGACATGGCGCTTGAGTCGCTCGATCTGGCGGGCACGCCGGCCCGTGGTGTCGAGCCTGAGCAGCCGCTGGCGGCGGACGTGGCTGCGCTCGCGACCCCGGACCTGGAGAGCGAACTCCGCCGCGTCCGACGGACGCTGGCGCAGATAGGCCTGGTCAACCCGTTCGCCGTCGAGGAGCACCGGGAGATGGCGGAGCGCCTCGATGGCCTCGCCGCGCAGGACACGGATCTGACCGCAGCGATCGCCGCCACCGAAGAGCTGATCATGCGCCTGGACGCGGAGATCACTGCCATGTTCCACGCGGCGTTCACCGCGATCGGAGCGAAGTTCGACGAGTTCTGCCAGACCCTGTTCGGCGGCGGATCGGCGTCGCTCCAACTTTCGGAGAGCGAGGATGGTGATGCTCCGGGTGGGATCGAGATCACCGTCCGCCCGCCCGGGAAGCGCACGCAACGGCTCTCCATGCTGTCAGGCGGCGAGCGCGCACTCACCGGAGTTGCCCTCCTCTTCGCCATGCTGAGCGTCAACCCGGTCCCGTTCTGCATCCTCGACGAGGTCGATGCCGCGCTCGACGAGGCGAACATCGGCCGATTCGCAGGCGCGCTGCGGCTGTTGTCGGAGCAGATCGACTTCGTGGTGATCACCCACAACCGCGCCACGATCGAGGTCGCCGACACCATCTATGGCGTGACCATGACCGATGCGGCCGTGTCGAAGGTCCTCTCGCTGCGGCTGGCCGACCTGCCCGTCGAGGTGGCGGTCGGATGATGCGGCGGCCCCGCCGCGAGCCGAGCGGACTGGGGCTTCGACCGCAGCCCCAGGGATTGGGAGCGCGGTTGCGCTCCCTCTTTGCCGGACCGACCGATGCCGCCACCTGGGAGCAGGTCGAGGAGGAGCTGATCGCCGCGGATGTTGGCGCGGCCACCACGCTCGAGCTGGTCGACGCCGCCCGCGAGCGCGCCGGTTCGATCGGCGTCGACGCCCGCCGCGCCCTTGGGGACGAGATCACGGCCCGCCTCGAGCGGGTCGGGTGCGGAACCTTCGAGCTCGGCCCAACGCCATCGGTGATCCTGGTTGTCGGCATCAATGGCACGGGGAAGACGACCACGATCGCCAAACTCGCTGCAAGACTGCAGGGTGAAGGTCGCTCGGTGATCCTCGGTGCGGCGGACACCTTTCGCGCGGCGGCGACCGAGCAGCTGCGCCTGTGGGGCGAACTTCTCGCCATCCCGGTGATCGCCCAACGGGCCGGTGCCGATCCGGGGGCCGTCGCCTTCGACGCGCTCGCGGCGGGGGAGTCCCGCGGCGCCGACGCGGTGATCATCGACACCGCGGGACGTCTCCACGACAAGGCTCACCTGATGGCTGAACTCGCGAAGATCAAACGTGTGGTCGAGCGACGCATGCCCGGCCAGCCGCGCCACGTGCTGCTGGTGGTCGACGCGGCCACCGGTCAGAACGGCCTCGCCCAGGCGCAGACCTTCGGCCGCGAGGTGGGTGTCACCGGGATCGTGCTGACCAAGCTCGACGGGACAGCCAAGGGAGGGATCGCGGTCGCCATCGTCGAGCAGCTCGGCCTGCCCATCCTCTTCGCCGGCGTGGGCGAGGAGATCGAAGACCTGGCTCCCTTCGTACCGGCGTCGTACGTGGAGTGGCTCCTCGCGGGCTGAGCGACCCGCACGAGCCGGGTCGGCGGAATTGCTGGCTTGAGCCGACGACCCTAGAATGGGCGGCCGCCCGATGCGGCGCTGATCACATCCCGCAGATCGGTCCATCCATGTTCGAATCGCTGTCCGTACGCCTGCAGGGCGTCGTCGACCGCCTT
>JAOUHE010000189.1 GCA_029865285.1 Chloroflexota bacterium | reverse complement strand
GACAGCCTCCACTCGCGGCCTGACAGTCGAGCCTAGCGGCCGTCCAGCCCTGAGTTGCGAGCAGACAGTCGAGTCCAGCAGCCGATCAGCCCCGCTTCGCGACCGTTCAGTCGAGTCCAGCGGCCGTTCAGCCCCGATCAGCGGCCCGCGAGCGTGGTGCAGCAGCCGGCGAGCGTCTTCGAGAGGTGGACGAGCGTTTGCGAACAGCCGTCGAGCCTCCTGCGGTAGCCGGCGAACGTCATCGGGGCGCCGTCGCCCCTGCTGCCGCAGCCGATGAGGGTGATCGAGCGGCCGGTGAGCGAGGTATGGGAGTCTGCGAGCGTCGATCAGAGTCCGGCCAGCGCCGACCGGCGAACGTCGGGCATCGACCAGCGTCCGGCGAGCAGCGACATGCGAGCGAAGAGCGCCGACGAGCGGGCGATGAGCGGGGTGCAGCAGCCAGGCACGCCGAACCCGTTCGGCCACACCTGCAGGACGCACGCGGGCGGGAGCCCCGGGGCCGATGGCGTTCGTTTGTACCTAATAGGAAGAGGGTACGGGGAACGCCAAACGGCAGCCGCTACCCGGTTCGTACGTCCGCGCACGTTCACTTCTCGCGGCGTCTGTGGCGACGCGTGCCGGCGCGGTCCGTTCCGGGGCGCACCAGGCTGCACGCGCGCGAGGGGGCCCGAATCAGGCAGTTCCGTGGTTCGCGAGGCGCAGCCGCTTCGGCCAGAGGCCGCGGAGCGAAGCGGTTGGCGTATCGAGGGTCGTGGAGTCGGGGGCAACGGTGAGTATTGGCGCGCAGAGCGCCGAGCGGCTGGCAGCCGAACCCGGCGGAACTGTCTATTGCTCGTTAGCCTGTCCGCCCGGCCCGTTCGCGGCCTCGGGGTTGTGATTACATTGTAGTCACACCCGCGGAGGCTCCCATGAAGTCCCGACTCGTACGCATCGGCAACTCCCGCGGCGTTCGCCTCGCGAAGCCGCTATTGGAGCAGGCTGGGCTCAAGGACGAGATCGAGATCCGGGTGGAGCCGGGCGCGGTGATCATCACCGCGGCGGTTTCTCCGCGCTCGGGGTGGGCCGAGGCGGCAGCGAAGTTCGCGCCCGCCGGCCTTCTGGATCAGCCCTCGGCGAGTCGCTTCGACGACGAGGAGTGGACGTGGTGATAGCCCCGCCGGTCCAGCGGGGCGAGGTCTACCGCGTCGAGCAGAGTCCGACACGCGGGCGCGAGATTCGCAAGACGCGTCCCTGCGTCGTGGTGTCGCCCGACGAGTTGAACGCGAGCATGGGCACGTTCATCGTGGCGCCGCTGACCACCGGGAGTCATCCGTACCCATTCCGCATCGCGTGTCGCTTTGCAGGGAAGGACGGGCATCTGGTGCTCGATCAGCTCCGGACGGTGGACCGCGAACGGTTGGTCAAGCGGCTCGGCGCGATCACGGCGCCGACGCTCGCCAAGGCCCTCGGGGTCCTGCAGGAGATGTTCGCGTCGTAGGCAGGCCAACGATGCTTGGTGCTGTCGGCCGGGCTAGGGATGGCGGGTTGGCGGCCGCGCTCTATCGTTGAGGCGAGTTGGCGCGGCCGCCAACCCGCCTCCTATTTGATCGGCCGCAGCACAAGCTGGCGATTGGCGGACCTCGTGCGTTGCCGGGAGAGGGACCGGGTACATGACGCGTTCATCACTTTGGAAAGCACTGCGCCAAGTCGCCGTCCCCGTGATCGGCACCGGTGTCGCTTTCGCGTTCTTGGAAGCCGGAGCGTTTGCGGATCTTGGGGTCGGCACGCTGCAGCGCATGGTCGCCGCTCCTGGTCTCCGCGCCGCAGCCCTGGGCGCCGGCGTGACGGCGCTGCTTCTTACCCCCGTTCTCGTGTGGCAGCATCGACGCTCGCGGAACGGGGCCGCCTGACGATGGTTGGTGCCGCCGGGCACGGTGTGGGAGCGGCGGCTGCGCCGCCGCATCATTCGCGTGCCCGCAGCACATGCTGACGTCATGCCGACACTCGGCCGTCGATCCGCGCGTAGGGTGATGGGCCCACTTGAAGCGAGGTAGTACATGGACTCCGCTGACCTTATTCTCATCGCCGTCATCGTCTGTGCAACCGCCTACCTGATCGCGCGCCTGGCGATCAGGTCGCTGGCTGACCGCCGCGCCACGTCCAGTCCGCTTCACCGCGACGATCTTGAGCGCCGCATGGAGCGGATGGAACAGGCCCTCGATGCCATCGCGCTCGAGGTTGAGCGGAATGGTGAGCTGCAGCGGTTCATCGCGAAGAGCGGTGCGGAATCCCAGGTGGCTGAGGCCGCGCGACTACTTCGGGTTGTCACGCCGGTCTGACTCGCGTGGAGTGCGGCATGACGACGGCTGGTGCCGAGGGCCGTCAGCGGTGGCGGGAGCGGGGCTGCGGCTCCATCGTACGGCATCGAACGCCGCGGCTCCGCTCCGGCGATTGTGGAAGTCGGCTCCGGCACCGCCACACGTTGGGCACGCCGGGAGGGTCTCGTATGAGGGACGGTCGGTAGTCATGGCTTCGAAGCGCACGGGACTCACCTTCGACGCGGTCGCAGGGTTGGCCGGCGAGCTGCCCGAGGTCGAGGTGGCGGAGAGCCACCGTACGCGGGCGCTGAGGGTGCGGGGCAAGCTGATGGCGCGCATCTGGGAAGACGGCGTGACCTTGGTGCTGCGGTTGCCGTTCGTCGTGCGCGACCACCTCATGCGCACGGAGCCGAGCAGGTACTTCCTCACCGATCACTATCACGACTATCCGTATGTGTTGGTGGATCTCAGGTCAGTCGACGCGGCAGACCTAAGGCCGTTGTTGGAGGAGAGCTGGGTTCAGGTCGCGCCGAAGCGGCTCGTGGCAGCTCGCGTTCGAGCGAATGCGGGTGCGGCGCCGACGGCCGGTCGCCGGCGCGCAACATAGGATCACCCGCAGCACGTGCCGACGCGAAACAGACGACGGTGGGTCCGCAGTGAACTCGAGCGCGCGCCTTTGCACGGCCAGGTGAGGCCTGGCATGCGGCCATCCACGGCGCGCAAATGAAGGATGCAGCCGGGTGAAGCGCGCGTCCCGGGGCGGCGGCAGGACGGCAGCACCAGCATTCGTCGGCTGTACACACCACAGCGCGATCGCCTTCAACAGGATGAGGCCATGGGTTCCATCATCGAGTCACAGGTCGTCGACATCCCGCACGAGATGACCACCACCGGTTTCGAGCTCCCCGGCTACCGGATCGTGGCGAGCATGGGAGTCGTGCGCGGCGTCGTCGTCCGGTCGCGCTCCGTGGTCGGCACGTTCGGCGCGGCACTGCAG
>JAOUHE010000188.1 GCA_029865285.1 Chloroflexota bacterium | reverse complement strand
GGTTTGGATCTCGTCGCAGTTGCTCCAACGAGATCCCGAAGTAGCTCGCCGTGCCGAGGCTCAAGTGTGCCTGCCCGTCCCGGGCGGCTCCAGCCCCGATCTGTCCAGCGGCGACGTCTCCGGTTCCGACCATCACCGGCGTCCCGGGTGCCAAGCCGGATCTGCGCGCAGCCTCCGTTGTCAGCTCGCCCAGCAGGTCGGTCGCGTGGCGGACCTTCGGGAGTTGCTTCGGGTTCAGGCCGAGTTCCTCGGCTGCGGATTGATCCCACGCGCGACTCTCAATGCCGAACAGGTAGTACGCCGACGCGCCATGCAGGTCGGTCGCGATCTGTCCCGTGAGGCCCGCCCCCACGAAATCCTTGCAGTCGAGAAACGCCGCTGCGCGGGTTGCCACTTCGGGAATCTCATCTTGAAGCCACAGCACTTTTGGCACGATGTCCTTTGCGGTCAGGACGCTTCCGTACCGCGCGAACTGCCTCGCTGGGGCATGGAGTTCGCCGATCCGCTGGGCCTGGCGCGTGGCCCGCGTGTCGAGCCAGGAGAGGAGAGGTGTAATCGCAGCCCCGCTCTCATCGACGGCAACCGCGTTGAACATCTGCCCGCTCACTCCGATCGCCCGCACCTCGTCGGACGTTGCGCCCGAGTCGTTGAGTAGGTGCGACGTGGTCGTGAATACCGCGTCGAGAAGGGCAGCGCCATCCTGCTCTATCCAGCCATTTCCACGCTGCGTCAGCGAATGCGGCTGATACGCGGATCCATGCACCGCACCGTCGAGGCCACAAAGCACCGCCTTCGTCCCGCTGGTCCCGACGTCGTACCCGACGACGTATTTGCGCCCGCTCATTGGTTTGCAGGCGCGGCTAGCCTGCGCCCGCCCCGGCGTCGGCTGGCTCGAGCGGTCTGGAACGCGTCTGGCCAGGTTCCTGGAGACGTCCGAGGGCCGCCAGGAACCGATCGTTCTCGTCGGTGGTTCCGACCGTCATCCGCACGAAAGCCCCACGAAGTCGATGCGCCTTCATCGCTCGCAGCAGGAGACCCTCCTCCTGCAGACGATCGACCACCTCTTCGGCCGTAAGGCCCATGCCCGAGATGTCGATGAGCACGAAGTTCCCCTCCGACGCATACGGTCGCACCGACGGATTCTTGGCCAGCGCCGCGTGCACGCGTTCGCGCTCCCGAACGACGTAGTCGCGGCGGTGGGCCAGGTCTGGAAGATCGGCCAGAGCCGCCGTCGCCGCACGCAGAGCGACGAGACTCACGCTGAAGGGGATCCTCATTCGGGTGATCGTCGCGGCCACGAACGGGTCCGCCACCGCATACCCGATGCGCAGACCCGCCAGGCCGAATCCTTTCGACATGGTTCGCATCACGATCAGGTTGGGATGCGTTCGCACCATGGGTGCGAACGACTCCGCGTGACCGCATTCGAGATACGCCTGGTCGACAACGACCGGGAGACCCGGCTCCAGGAGTTCCGCAAGTTGCTGGCCCGACCACGCATTCCCGGTCGGGTTGTTTGGGCTGCACAGGAAGATCATCTTGGTCTTGTCGGTGACCCTCGATCGAATCTCGCCGAGATCCAGTTCGAAATTCTCCGAAAGGTCCACCAACACTGGCGTGGCCATCTGCAGCCGGGTCTGGGTCTCGTAGAACGCATAGGTGGGCACCGGGATGATCGCCTCGTCTCCGGGCCCCAGGAAGATCCGAGCGACGACGTCGAGCAGTTCGGTGGAGCCATTGCCGAGCACAATCGATCGCGGGTCCGCATCTGCGTACTCGGCCAGCGCATCGCGAAGCGCCTCACCCGAATGCGGGTACAGGTTGCTCTCGGACAGGGCAGTTACGGCGGCAGCTATGACCGCGGGCGACGGTGGAAGGGGGTACTCGTTCGACATGAGCCGCGCGAGGTTGCGCCGCTGCCAGGAATAGTCGTGGTGTCGGGCGTCGTAGGCATCGCCGGCCATCGCCGTCGGTCGCATAAAGCGCTTCAAAGCGCCCGACTCATCCACGACCGGCATTCCGCCCTCGCCTTGTTCGTATCACGGTCAGGTCGAAGGCGCTGGGAACGTACAACTCCAACGAATAGAGGCACGCGACTCCCTGGCTGGTCCGTTCCACCTGCTCCAACTGAAGCAGTGGCGACCCGATCGGTACTCGGAGCAACCGCGCCGTGGTGCGGGTTGCGGGCTGTGCCGTAATTCGTGCTGCGCCGCCAACCAGTTCCAAACCGCACTCCTGCTCGAGAAACCGATACACCGACGCATCCCGATAGGGCTCGGCCGACATCCCGGCGATGACGGCTGGAATCACGTCCACCACGTGGGCGGCCGGCGATTCGTCGGCGAGAATCAACCGCTCGATCCAGACCACCGCAGCATCCGGCGCCATCTCGAGGTGCGCAGCGATCTCCGTGGTCGCGACGCGCTCGCTGTTCGATAGCACATGGACCCCGAGCCGACTGGCGGCCGCGATCACCGCTTCGGTCACGCCAAGGTCGACCTCTGCCGCGCTGGTTACCTTGCGAGGCGCATCGGTGACGAAGGTGCCCACCCCGTGAGCGCGGCGCACTGCCCCTTCGTGCTCCAGCCCGCGCAGGACCTCTCGCATCGTCGGGCGGCTCACGCCGAAGGACGCGGCCAACTCGGGCTCAGAGGGGAGCCGATCACCCGCGTGGTACTGGCGACGCAGCGCCTCGGCGAGCTCGTCGTGCACCTGGTCGTACAGGGGCCGCCGAGGAGGCCGAGCGGCCCGCTCGCCGAAGCGTCCGCCGGCGGTAGACTGACCCAGCTTCGGCACTCTCACCTGCTATGGGAGATGATTGATGTCAGGCATCTTACAACTAAGGGTCAAGAGGTGATCGAATGACGCTGGCCGCCCATTCCTCCGGCCCAGCATTCGTCTTCATGCTGACCAAGGCCGACCAGACCGTCCCGGAGGCCATAACCCTGCTCCCGATCGTGCGCGAAGCGGCAGTCGGGCATGCGGGCGCGAAGGACATCGGGCTTCCGTTGCCGGAGCTTGCCCGCCTGTTTGTCGGGTTTCGTGAGGCTGGCTGCCGGACGTACCTGGAGGTGGTGAGCTCGACGCCGGACGCGATGCGGGCCGCGGCGCACACCGCGATCGAGGTTGGGGCGGACGTTCTCCTTGGTGGCACTGACCGACCGACGATCTTCGCGGCGCTCCGCGGGACTGGGATCCTGTTCTTCCCGTACGTTGGCACTGTGGTCGGCCACCCGTGTCTGCTGCGGGGAGAGATCATCGACATTGTCGACGACGCACGGCGGGCAGAGTCAGA
>JAOUHE010000187.1 GCA_029865285.1 Chloroflexota bacterium | reverse complement strand
TGGACCGTCGGGACGCTTGCGGTAGCGTGGGCCTCGATGAGGCTATGGGCAGCCCTGCTGTTGACGAGCGCGCTTCTTTGCCCGGCGACCAGCCTGGCCAAGAAGACCGAGGACTTTCGACACAGCTATGACCAGGTATGGGGTGCCGCGGTTCGCTTGATCCGGGTGGACCAAGGCTATCCGATCAAGGATCGGGACGAGACGGTCGGCTACTTCCTGTTCGACTATCGCGACGACGGGCGCACCTATCCGGGGAGCGTCGAGCTCGTTCGAATCGAGGATCAGGGCGGTGGACCCATCCGCGTCGTCATCCAGATCCCCGCAATGCCGAGCTACATCGAGCGGATGCTCCTCGACAAGCTGCAGAAGAAGCTCATCGACGAGTACGGCGAGCCGCCGCCACCAGTGAAGAGGCCGGACGAGGAGCCTCCGAGCGAGGACGAGAGCTAGCCTCGACGTATCCGGCGTAACGTCGCGTTTTCGCGGTATGGGTTCTAGACACTCGACATCGTTCGGCTCTTGGGCGGCGAGCGTGTCCCTATGGGATTGGATCGGCGACGGACTGTTCGAAGCAGTAGAGCCGGAGATTGTCGATGCCGCAGGTCCGGAAGGAGCCGTCGGTCCATCCGCGGCTGACGCTCGTGATCTTCCCGACCGTCGAGGGCGCAAACGCGCTGTCGTTGGTGGTCAATCCTAGGCAGCCGTTGTTGTTGGCCAGCGCCGCGACTCGGCCTTCGACGTTGGTGTTGGTCCAGACGAAGCATCCCGGAGCAGGGTCGGTAGCCGGGGTGGTGCACAGGCTGGTCGGATCGATGAGCTGACCTGCCTCGTTGGTGTCGATGACGCTGTCGATATAGGCTTGGCCCGGGGGCGGGGGATCCATCGTCAATCGATCCCAGCTCGATGAAATCTGGGTCCCATCGAGCAGTCGATAAGGCAGCTCCGATTTCTCGAAGCGCTTGAAGGGAGACGTACAGGGATCCGAGGTCCACGACATCCAATAACCACCGAGGCCGGCCGCTTCCGCCAGCGCCGCACAGGTCATGTCGGCACCGCGCGGGCCGCCGAGAGCCGCATCCGACGTGGCGCTGCTGACGAATACGAGGGCCGACGGGACGCAGGCCTGATCCACGCAAACCTCCATTTCGGCACACGGAACCTCTCCACAGAAGCGGCTCATCGCGGGGCCCGCCGACTGGGCGCCGCCATCGGGGATGCAGATGGCTCCGCCACTCCCACCCATGCCGCCTTCGCCGCCCATGCCGGCCATGCCGCCGGCGCCACCCATGCCGCCTGCGCCGGCCATGCCGCCCGTGCCGCCGGCGCCAGCCATGCCGCCGGTGCCGCCTTCGCCAGCCATGCCGCCGGTGCCGCCTGCGCCGGCCGTGCCGCCGGCGCCACCTTCACCGGCCATGCCACCGGTGCCGCCTGCGCCGGCCATGCCGCCGGTGCCGCCTGCGCCGGCCATGCCGCCCGTGCCGCCTTCACCGGCCGTGCCACCGGTGCCGCCTTCACCGGCCGTGCCACCCGCACCGCCGCTTCCACCGCCGCCCTGACCGTCCACGCAGGTGACGTCGACCGTCCAGCTACAATCACAGTACACGAAGCCGTCGTCGGACACCGTGATCGTGATCGTCTGCTCGCCGAGTTGCTCGCAGGTGAAGGTGGTGACGGGAGCGGTCGGGTCGGCAAAGGAGCCTCCGGTTCCGGTCCACCGGTATGCGATTGGATCGCCCTCGATGTCGGCTGCTTGGGCCAAGACGTCAATTTGATTTCCAATCGAGGTTTGAAGCGGAGAGACCACGACCTTCGGGAGATTTGGGCAGAAGTTGAACTTGCCGTTGACGCGCACGCCGCCGAGGTCTTGCGGAGGCTTACAGCTCAGCATCACCGCCACGTCGGTGACCTGACCGACGAAGACGTTGAACACGGCCGAACCGGAGCAGCTGGTCTCGCCCGCGGTCGCGGTCATCGCGATCACGTAACCCATGCCCTGTGGAAGCCCGTAGATCTCCACCGACGCGGTCGACCCCGGACCGCTGGTGTTGATCGTGCCCGACATCGGCGCCATGCCATTCCCGGTCACGACGTAGCTCACCACGTCGATCGGGGTGCCGTCCGCGAGCTGGAGCTCGACCGTGACGCCGCCGACACCATTGGTCGTCGTGTCAGCGACACAGCCTGCGAAAGAAAGCGCGCCTAACAAGCAGCTGATCAGCCAGCGCGTGCGGATCGATACGGGCATGGGGTTGTCTCCTCGGGGGAGGCGACGGTATCACAACTCCGCACCCGGCAATTCCCGATTTTTTGGCCGCGACGCGCGAATGTAATCCCCCTCACAGAAGACACCTCGCGCCTTGAACCCGCCTCCTACTCCTGCGCCTTCCCCGTCATCGGCACGAACCTCACTGGGATCACCGACTCCTCGCGGAACCCGTCCTTCGTGCGCGTCACCGTGAGGAGGCTTTGAAAGTGCTTGCCGACCGGAATCACGAGGCGCCCGCCGACCTTGAGCTGTTGCTTGAGCGGCTCGGGGATCTTCGGCGGCGCGGCCGTGACGACGATAGCGTCGAACGGAGCATGCTCCGGCCAGCCTGCGTAGCCGTCCCCGTGCCGGACTCGTACGCGTTCGGCGTAACCGAGCTCGGAGAGGATGGCCTTCGCTCGGTCGGCCAGCGGCTCGATGATCTCGATGGAGAACACCTTGGCGCCCATGTGGGCGAGCACCGCGGCCTGGTAGCCGGAGCCGGTACCGACCTCGAGTACGACGTCACCGGGTTTCACGCGTGCCAGCTCGCTCATTCGCGCCACGATGTAGGGCTGGCTGATCGTCTGGCCGTGGCCGATGGACAGCGGCCGGTCTTCGTACGCGTACGCCCGTTGCGCCTCGGGGACGAAGCGATCCCGTGGAACCTCCCGCATCGCCCGTAGGACGCGCGCGTCCGCGACGCCCCGGGCCTCGATCTGGGTGCTGACCATTCGGAGCCGCTCCTGGTCGCGCGACTTCGGCTCTGGCGGACCGGCGTGCGCGGACCCCGACCTCTGAGCGCACGCGCCGAACAGCAAGAGCGCGACCCACGAAGCTCGTCCCATCGAGGCGATACTACCACGGATACGCGGGGCGCACGGCGGCGGTTGCTCCCCCGAAGCGCGCGGCTATTCTTCGGCCGCCCATGAGCTTGGTGGTTCAAAAATACGGCGGAACGAGCGTCGGTTCGCTCGAGCGCATCCGCATGGTCGCGGAGCGCGTCGCGGAGACCTTTCGCGACGGTCATCAGGTGATCGTCGTGGTGAGCGCGATGG
>JAOUHE010000186.1 GCA_029865285.1 Chloroflexota bacterium | reverse complement strand
AGGCAGGGAATGCTGCGGGCACCCGTGCTATCCTGTCGCGCGGCGCGACGCCTTGCAGGGTGTCCCCACACGAACCGCCTCCCGCGGTTGCCGCTCCGGCGTAGCTCAGTGGTAGAGCGGGCGACTGTTAATCGCTTGGTCGTAAGTTCGAATCTTACCGCCGGAGCCACTCTGTTACTGAATCCGAGCGGCTAACACCCTCGTCGGTCGGCGCCTTCCAGCGGGCGACCGCGCGCTGCTCGGCACCGTCGACGCTTTCTGCCTCGGCCCGGGTATCCCAACGCGTTCGTCGCCAGCGTGAATTCGGCTACAGGCCTGAGCTGAGAGACCCCGGCGTCATCGTTGAGAAGGGAGGTCTGTCTCGCGGAGCCCGTGATCGAGCAGGCGCTGGCGCGCGACGTCGAGCTCTTCTTGCGTGAAGAGGCTTCTGAACTCCGGGCGAAGCACCTGGTACTCCAGCGTCACGTCGAGCTTCCGCGCCGCCGCAAGCCGGCGGAAGCCCTCGGAAACGCCCGACTTCGCAAGCAGGTGCTTTGCGGCTATAGTCCGGGTCATCGATCGCGATGCCCCAGGGCGGGACGCCGCACGCCATGCTCCCCGCGCCCGGATGCTGTGAGGCTCGCACCCCGAAGACGGTGGGAGGGAGCCGTGAGCACCAATCGGACCCGATCGCGACTGGGCACCTACTTCGTCATCGCGTTCGCGCTGCCGATCGGCGCGGTCCTGTGGGCGGCCGCGGTCGACGGTCTGGCACCGGCCGTTCCGACTGCGGATCTGGCCGGCTCGTCGATCGTGGTCCTGATGGCGATGATCCACGCGCCGCTGCTCGCCGCCATCGTTGCCTCACTGCTTGAGGCCGGCCGAGCGGGCGTCCCCTCACTGTTCGGGCAGCTGCGCGACTGGCGCCATCCGCCTGCCTGGTACCTGCGGGCCGTCCTCGTCTTCCCGCTGGCCATCGTGGCGTCGATGCTGATCGCCAGCCAGGTCGTCGACGGCTTCCCAGCGACGATCGCACCCAGCCTGCTCGTAGTCGGCGTCGTCTTCTCCACGCTCTGGGAGGAGATCGGCTGGACCGGCCACGCGACGCCGCGGCTGCTCGATCGCTGGACGCCGCTGGTAGTGGCGCTCGGGCTCGGCGTCATCCACACGGTCTGGCATCTGGCGGCCGACTACTGGGGATCCGCCCGCTACTACGGCACGCTCGAGCTGTACGCGGTCCATTTCCTGCTCTGGCTGGTGGGCCTCGTCGCCCTGCGGATCATCATCGTCTGGAGCTACGTCCGGACCCGTAGTGTCGTGCTGGCCTGGCTGGCCCACCTGGGGTACACGGGCGGCCAGCTGGTCCTGATCCCGGCCATGATCCCGGCCACCGCGACGATCGGGTGGAACCTCCTGTTCGTCGCCGTCGTGCTCGTGGTGCTTGGCTACCTGGCGATCCGGGACCGGAGCTTCCGAACGGCCTTCGGGATCGGCGTTCCCTCGGCCCAGCCGGCCGCCTGAACCTCGAGGGCTCGCCCTACGGCTCAGTCGACGGCTCGAACGACACTGTCCCCCGGGTCGCCTCGACCCGTGCCTTGATTCCCTTGAGCATCCCCACCTCCATGTAGTGGTGGAGGAGCTCACCAGGTCCCCGGTCGATCAGCGCCGCGAGCGCCCAGAGGATCGGTCCCAGGATCGGCACCCGTCGAGCGAACGGCTCGCTCCAGCCGCCACGGGTCCGGGCGATGAGGCGGGTCCGCTTCCCCCCGTCGAGCGGCTCGAGGATCAGTCGCTCGCCGGCCCACAGAGCCCTGGGCGGGTCGACGAGCATCACCGGCACGGTGTTCACCTTCGAATAGGGGACGCGGTCGCCGACCTTGAGCTCCTGCCACTCGGGGTGGATGCGCGTTGAGGAGTGACCGTCCGCGTAGGTGACGAGCAGGAGCCGCTCGACCCACTCGTGGGTGTAGAAGCCCGCCCGTCCCGAGCCCATCTGGACGAGCCACGGCCAGACCTCCTCGGGCGTAGCCTCGATCGTGATGGCCCGGGTCGACACCGGCCGGTCGCCCATCGGGTTGTCGATCTCGTCGCCCGGCAGCGTCTTGTCGACCTCCTCGTCGGTCGCGCCCCAGCGGTTCATCCGGGGCCGGAAGAAGACGCCGTAGAGCATCGCCGCCGTGGCCGCGATCAGCGCGAGTCGCAGGGGCGGGATGGTCATCGACGTCGTCCTCTCCATCCGATCCGACCGTGTCTGCGCGGGCCTCGGTCCGCCAGCCGTATCGTCCGGGCCTCGAATCGGCGTGTCAAGATCTGCGGACCTTGACCACAGACCTTGGCATCCTGGCCGGGGGTCTCCTGGCGGCGCTGAGTCCCACCGTGCTTTCCGCCGGCTTTGAGACCTCGACCGGCGGGTCCTGGAACGCGTTTGCTGCCGAGCAGCGCCGGTTGGCCGACTTCATGCTGGCAGGCTTCCGGCTGGTCGGTGCCCTCAACGTCGTGCTCGGGTTCACGCTGTTCGCCGTCGCCGTGATGGCGTTGCGCGAAGGCGCGCGCTGGGCGTGGTGGAACGCGACGGCGATCGAGAACGGCTGGCAGCTGGTGACCAAGGACGAGAAGCTCCGAGACCACCGCCACTCCCATTCCGTGACCATCTGGTAGCGCTGCTTCGACCCACCCGCACCAGCCAGAGATGAGCGCCAACCAAGGCGCAGCGGAGCTTGCCTGAACGGACGCCAAGGTCGGTGTGGCGGTTCGAGCATCTCGCCTCGCCGATTTCAACGTGCCGAGGGTGGCTGATCCGATCACGGTGAAGGTGGAGGGCGTCGTCGAGCCGCTCCGGTGCGGCCAACGGCGTCGCGGCTGCGCGCTCGCTTCAGGGCTCGCCGACACTCGACGCAGCGTCGCTGAACAGGTGAGCTCTGTTCGACCACCTGGTGGCATGTCGCGCACTCGATGACAGCGACCAACAACTCGCGAGACCACTCGGGATAGGGGAGCGAGATTCGGTTCTCAGCTGGTCCCTGCGAATTCAGCACACGGCCGGCTCCGACCCGCCGGAGCCAGTTCCTGCTTGTTCGCTAGGACCTCACGATCGACCGCCAGCGGCTGACGAGCGCTGCAAGCGCAGACAGGTTGAGGATCGTGATCGCGCCATGGGACGTCGTTACGATGCCCTCGTCGCGCAGCTCCCTGAGGACCCGGGCCACGACCTCGCGGACGGATCCGACGCTGTCCGCCAACTGCTGCTGGGTGACGCCCGCGGTGATGACCCCGGTGATCGGATCGACCTCGGCCAGATCGAGAAGGTGGCCTCCTACGCGCTCGCGCATCGTTC
>JAOUHE010000185.1 GCA_029865285.1 Chloroflexota bacterium | reverse complement strand
ACGAGGCGGTCCTGGCGGTGAAGCTGCAGACGCCGCTGGCCGTACTCGCCGACACGATCCACGCCTTTCCGACCGTCGCCCGCGTGCTGGGGTTCCTGTTCGTCGAAGCCGCGGGCGGCTGACCGATCTGCCGGTGAACGATCTCCTGTCGCCAGAATCGCTGCTCCTGGCTGCACTCTTCCTGGTCTCGGCGATCCTGTACGGCTCGGTCGGCCACGCGGGAGCTTCGGCGTACCTGGCGGCAATGGCGCTGACCGGCGTGGCGCCCGAGGTCATGAAGCCGACCGCGCTCGTCCTCAACATCCTGGTCGCGACAATCGTGACCGTCCGCTTCGGACGTGCCGGATTCGTCCGGCCGCGCTCCCTGCTCCCGTTCCTGGCGGGATCCATCCCCGCGGCATTTCTGGGTGGCGCCGTGACACTGCCCGGCGAGGTCTATCGACCGCTGGTGGGTGCCGTCCTCCTGGTTGCCGCGGCGCGCTTTGGCTGGACCGCGGCGCGGCCGCGCGACGAGTTCGCACCGCGTGCCCCGATGCCCGCCGCGGTGACGAGCGGGGCCGGCATCGGCCTGTTGGCGGGGCTGACAGGGACCGGCGGCGGCATCTTCCTCACGCCGCTCCTGCTCGCCGCGGGATGGGCCGGGACGCGCTTCGCCGCTGGCACGTCGGCCGCCTTCATCCTGGCCAACTCGATCTCGGGGCTGGCGGGCAACTACGCCAGCGTCGGCTCACTTCCCCCCGCGCTGCCGCTCTGGCTGCTGGCGGTGGCGATCGGCGGCGTGATCGGTTCGGAGCTGGGCAGCCGGCGCATGCCGGCGCCGTGGGTGCGGCGTGCCCTGGCGGCGGTCCTGCTGCTCGCCGGCCTGAAGCTGCTGTTGCTCCCCTGACGAGCTCAGTCGCGGAAGATCACGCCCGGGTTGAGGATCCCAATCGGATCCAGCGCGCGCTTGATGGCGCGCATCGCCGCGACGTCGGCGACTCCGCGATCAGCCTCCAGCCAGTCGGCCTTGGCGACGCCGACCCCGTGCTCGGCGCTGATGGTGCCGCCCATCTCGATGGTCAGCCGCAGGATGGCCGAATCGACGCCCTCGTCCTCAGCCGGAGGACCGATGACGCCGATGTGCAGGTTCCCATCGCAGACGTGCCCGTACAGGTAGCACGCCGCACCCGGAGCAGCCTCCTCCACGGCTGCGCGGACCCGGTCCACGAATTCGGCGAGGCGCCCGAGCGGCAGCGCCACGTCGAGCTTGTGCGGGACGCCCTCCGCATTGATCGCCTCGGTGTGGTTCTCGCGTAGCTCCCAGAGTCGATCGCGGCCTGAGGCGTCCGATGCCAGCACCGCGTCACGCACCACCGCACCTGCGGCGTCGATCGCAGTCGCCAGGTCGTCGGTCGGATCAGCGCGGCTCTCGACCTCCAGGAGCAGGTAGGCCGGATGGGCGTCCCGGAACGGCCGCTCCCCTCCCCCGCGGCGCAGCACCAGCGCCAGCCCCTCGTCGAAGAAGAGCTCGGCGGCGACAAGCGACGGCAGGCTGCTGCGGAGGGCTCCGGCCAGGGAGACCGCAGTCGCGGTGTCGTCCACGGCCACCAGCGCGACTGCCCGCCGCGCGAGGTGTGGGACGAGCCGCAGGCCGACCCGCGTGATGATCGCGAGCGTCCCCTCGCTGCCGGCGAGGAGCGAGGGCAGGTGATATCCGGTGTTGTCCTTCAGCATGCCTGGGAGGCGTCGAGCAATCGTCCCATCGGCGAGCACCGCCTCGATTCCGACCAGCTGCATCCGCATCGGTCCGTGACGGAGGACATGGATCCCGCCCGCGTTGGTGGCGACCATCCCACCGATCGTGGCCGAGTCGCGCGCACCGAGGTCCACCCCGAACCCGAATCCGGCCGGGCGTACGTGGGCCTGCAGCGCGGCCAGCGTCACGCCGGCGCCGACCGTCACCTCGCCGGCGAGCAGATCGACCGGCTCCAGGTCGCGGAG
The DNA here is from genome assembly GCA_029865285.1 of Chloroflexota bacterium. Taxonomy (GTDB): domain Bacteria; phylum Chloroflexota; class Limnocylindria; order QHBO01; family QHBO01; genus CF-167. The sequence goes on along the minus strand of JAOUHE010000185.1, from coordinate 1,358 downwards.
GCGGAGCGTCGAGACGACGACCTGCGGCCGGGCAGCGTGGCTGCGCGGGACTGACCCGCCGACCAGGCCGGTATTGCCCCCCTGCGGGATGAGCGCGACGCCCGCCGCCGCACAGGCACGCACCACCGCGGCCACCTCGTCGGCCGTCGCCGGTCGAACGACCGCCAGCGCCTCGCCATGCCAGCGCCGGGACCAGTCGGCCTCGTACGACGCGCGCAGGTCGGCATCGGTCAGGACGTGGTCCGAGCCGACTGCGCCCTGCAGGCTGTCCAGGAGGGTCGCGGAATCGGGATTCATCGGTCACATGCTGCCACGCTCAGCACCGCGGCGACGTATTCTCCATCGGCATGAGGCGCACTCGAGCAGTGCTCGCCGGCTTCCCGTTCATCCTGCTGCTGGCAGCGGCGGCGTTCGAAGGGCTGCGGCTGCCCATGCTCGTCGGGTTGCTGCTCGGATTCCTGGCGAGCCTGTGGAGAACCCCGAGCGGCAGCACATCGCCGACATCGGAGCGGTTCGCCTACGCGGCCGCCCTGCTGGTTGTCCTCCGGATGGCCTGGAGCGGCGTCGCCCTGCCGGCGAATGCCCGGGACGGAAGCACCTGCGCTGATCTGCTTGCCCCCTTTGCCCTGTACCGGGCGGCGGGCGCGGTGCTCGTTCTGGCGGCCGTGGCGTTGACCATCTGGCTACTCGGCTCGACGGGCACTGAGATCGGGCTGCGACGGGTATCGCGCAGAGAGCTCGGATTGGCCGCAGGTGTCCTTGGGGCGGTGGGCTTCGTGGCAACCTTCATCGGTCCAGCGGTGGCAGAGCCGTTCTTCGGGCCGCTTCCGGTCGCCCTGGGCAATGCAGCGGCCCTGGTCCCGGCCCTGCTCTTCGCAGTGGCCAACGCCGTGATGGAAGAGACCGTGTTCCGCGGCGCCCTGCTCCATTGGCTCATGCGCTGGCGGGGGCCGTTCCTGGCAATTGCAGTGCAGGCGGCCGCCTTCGGCCTGGCCCATGGTGTGGGCGGCGACTTCGTCGGCTCACCGCTGCCGGTGATGGCGGCCACCGCGGCTGCCGGCCTGGCCCTCGGGGCCGTCACCCTGCGAACTGGCTCGTTGCTGTTGCCGATCTCGTTGCATGCGGCACTCGATATCCCGATCTACTACGCCAACGCCTGCCTGCAGCCGTGAACCACCCGAAGCGGCACGGGTTGGCAACGAGACCCCGGGCTGTCACGATCTGCGCTGATGCCCGACCTCGAATTGCCTGTCCTTCCGCGTGACACCCTGGGGAGGCCGCTGCACGATCTGCGGATCAGCGTCACCGACCGATGCAACTTCCGCTGCGTCTACTGCATGCCTCGCGAGTTCTTCGGG
>JAOUHE010000184.1 GCA_029865285.1 Chloroflexota bacterium | reverse complement strand
ATGACCAGGAGGTCGTGCCGCTCGACGACCTCGGCGATCCGCTCCAGGTCGGCCCGGTCGAGCACCGCCCCGGTCGGGTTGTTCGGGTAGCCCAGGAAGAGGGCCTTGGTGCGCGGCGTGACCGCAGCTTCGATCATCTCGGCGGTGACCCGGAAATCGGTGGCGTCGGTGGTCGAGATCGGCACCGGCACACCCCCGGCCAGGGTGATGCACGGCGCGTAGGCCACGAACGACGGCTCGTGGTAGATCACCTCGTCGCCCGGATCGCAGATGGCCCGCAGGCTGGCGTCCACCGCTTCCGAGGCTCCGACGGTGATGATCAGCTCCGTGCGCGGGTCGTAGCTCAGCCCATACCGATCCGACAGGTCGGCCACGATCAGCTCGCGCAGTTCCGCCTTCCCGCCGTTGGCGGTGTAGTGCGTCTCCCCCGCCTCCAGGCTGGCGATGGCGGCCCGGGTGATCGGCTCAGGGGTGGTGAAGTCAGGCTCACCGATGGTCAGGCTGATCACATCGGTCATCTCGGCCAGCATGTCGAAGAAGCGCCGGATGCCCGATGGCGGCAGGTTGCGAATCTTGCTGGAGAGGAACTCGCCCGGTGGCCGCGCAGCGCGGACGCCGGTGGCAGGTTCGGTGGTCATAGTGGCGAAGTGTACTGCCGCTCCCCCGCCTCGATTCGCAGCGCCAGGCGGTTCTGCGGCGGCGGCAGCGGGCAGGTGGCGTACGGGGAAAAGACGCACGGCGGGTTGTAGGCCAGGTTGAAGTCGGCGATCACCGTCCCGTCGGCCGCCGGCGCCTCGGTGTACAGGAAGCGGCCGCCGGCGTAGGTCTCGTGTCCATTGGTCAGGTCGCCGAAGACGAGCCAGAGCGCCCCGTCGCCACCGCCGGGCAGAGCGCGGAGTCGCCAGGTCGCGCCGTCACGGTCGAACCAGATGGTCCCCGGCGTCGCTTCCCGGCTGGGCGTGCCGGTGATATCGACGATCTTGATGGTGGCTCCGGGGGGCGCCGGCTCGAACTGGGCCGTCACGCGCCACGACGGGTCGATCGGAAAGCTCTCGAGACCGGCGAATGCGGTCAGGGCCGGTGCCTCGCTGTCACGCACCCTCAGCCCCATCCGCTCGCCGCGACGGATCAGGTGCATGCGCAGCGGGCCGAGGTCCAACATGGTCGGGTCGCCGTCGCGATCATCGGCCAGCACCATGCTGGCGGCCGAATCCCCGCCGATACGCACATCGGCGCCCTCGTGGGACTGAAGTCGAACCTGGCCGTCGGTCCACGTCAGCGTACCGGCACGTGGCGCCATCCCAGACCCGTGGAGCACGATCTCGTTCGACGGATGCGCCCCGAAGTGGTTTTCGCCGGGCGTCAGCCAGTGCAGCCCAACGAGCGCCAGCCAGCCATGCGGGCTGCGCAGCCGGTCCTCGCGCAGGCGGCGCCAGGCGGCCACCCGTTCCGCATGTTCTCCGACGCTGATCACGGTCATCGGCCCCAGTCTAGGAGGACGAGAGCCCCCGGCGGCGTGTCAGCGTGCGAGCAGGAAGAGGAGGAACGGCGCGGTCCGCGGCCCGATCCGGACCCACACCGCCGGCCCGTCGTTGACCGGATTGGCGGTCACGCTTCGTCCGGCGGTCTGCCGGCCGTCGAGGGCCATGGCGATCGGTCCTTCGCCGAAGCGGGCCAGGCAGGCGGCCGCGTAGCCCTCGGCGGACGGCTCGGCCAGGACCAGGACGCTCCGCTCCAGCACCACCCTCCAGCAGCGCGCTCCCAGCACCTTGTCGTCGCCGGCGTCGTGCCAGTCAGTCCCGACGACCGGCTCCAGGTCGGCCATCGCGCGCTCGGCGTCGAGCGTGGCCAGCACGAGTCCCCGCGGCGCCTCGCTCCAGTCGTCGATCGCGCGTGGATACAGGCCGGCGCGGGCCGGGTCGTCCGGGACGTCGAGCATCTGGGTCGGTGCGTTCCGCAGTCCCCAGTACAGGATCCGCGGCTCCTCGCCCGGCTCGGCGTAGAGCCACTGCGGGAAGAGCTGCGAGCCCCCCTCGCGCAGGATCCGGTTCAGGGACGCCTGCTCCGGCACCGCGATCCGGACGTGACTGATCTCAGCCATCAGGTCGAGTGTAGTCCTCGTCCCCTGTGGAGTCCCCGCGGAGCTACCACGTATCGTGGTTCATCGACGCGTGCGGGTCGTCAACCGAGGGTTTCGCGGGTCGGCGCACCACGAGACGTGGTGACGGCACGCGCGGGCCGCACCCGCAAGGCGTTCACGTGCCGTTGAACCACGATGCGTGGTAATGGTGGACGGTGCCGACTCACGCCACGGGTCTGCGTGCTCTTGAGCCACCATGCGTGGTAAGCCGCCCGTGTTGCGGCAGCGGCAACTCCCCTCAGTCGTGGGCCGTCGGGGGACGCAGGTCGGAGAAGCCGGCAGCCCGCTCGTAGGCATCGGCCACGCGAAGGACCGTCTCCTCGTCGAAGGCGCGCCCGATCACCTGGAACCCGACCGGCAGCCCGTCGGCGAGCCCACACGGGACCGAGATCCCAGGCAGCCCGGCGATGTTGACCGGCAGGGTGCAGGCGTCGTTGAGGTACATCAGCAGCGGGTCCTCGGTCTTGGCGCCGATCTTGAACGCCACGGTCGGCGAGGTGGGCGCCAGCAGCGCGTCGACGGTCGAAAGGACGGCATCGAACTCGGCCTTGATCATGGTGCGCACCTGCTGGGCCTTCACGTAGTACGCGTCGTAATAGCCGGCCGACAGGGCGTAGGTGCCCAGGATGATCCGGCGCTTGACCTCCGGACCAAAGCCCTCGCCGCGGGTGGCCAGGTAGTTGGTCAGCAGGTCGTCGTCACCGGCCGACTGCCCGTAGCGGACCCCGTCGTAGCGGGCCAGGTTCGCGCTCGCCTCGGCCGGGGTGATGATGTAGTAGGTCGCCAGCCCCTTGTCGGTCGACGGCAGCGACACCTCCACGATCTCGGCACCGAGCCCCTCCAGGACGGCGATGGCGGCGCGCACGGATGCCTCGACGCCGGGCTCCATGCCGGCCACGAAGTACTCGCGCGGGACGCCCAGCCGCAATCCACGCACCTCACCGGTCAGGGCGGCGGCGTAATCGGGGACCGGCACGTTCACGCTGGTCGAGTCGCGCGGATCGTGTCCGGCGAGCGCTTCGAGCACGGTCGCCACGTCGCGGACGCTGCGGCCCAGCGGTCCGCACTGGTCGAGCGAGCTGGCGAAGGCGACCATCCCGTAGCGGCTCACCCGCCCGTAGGTCGGTTTCATGCCGACCACCCCGGAGAGGGCTGCCGGCTGGCGGATCGAGCCGCCGGTATCGGTCCCGGTGGCGAAGAAGGCCTGGCCCGCC
>JAOUHE010000183.1 GCA_029865285.1 Chloroflexota bacterium | reverse complement strand
GGGCCGATAACCCTCAGCTGCCCATCATCATGCCGCCGTCGACGCCGAGCACCTGCCCGGTGACGTAGCGAGCCTCGTCGGAGGCGAAGTAGACCGCCACTGCCGCGACATCGTCCACCGAGCCGATGTAGCCGAGCGGGGTGCTGGTGATCACGAAGTCGCGGGCCGCCTGGTTGAGATCGGCGGTCAGCTCGGTCTCGATCAGTCCCGGGGCAATGGCGTTGCAGGTGATCCCCCGGCTGGCGAGCTCACGGGCGACCGACTTGGTGAGGCCGATCAGCCCCGCCTTGGCACTGGCGTAGTTGGCCTGGCCGACATTCCCCATCCGACCGGCCACGCTGCTCATGTTGATGATCCGGCCCGATCGCGCCTTGAGCATCGGCCGAGCGATGGCGCGCGTCATCCAGAACGGGCCGCCCAGGTTGGTGTCGATGACCGACTCCCACTCCTCGGCGTCCATCCGCATCAGCAGGTTGTCGCGCGTGATCCCGGCGTTGTTGACGAGGATGTCGACCCTGCCGAACTCGTCGAGGGCGGCCTTCACGATCGCTTCGCAGGCCTCGCGCCCGGCACTGGTGTCGCCCTGGATGGCGATGGCGCCGCGGCCCATGCCGCGGATCTCGTTCACCACTTCGTCGGCCGCGGCCGCGTTTCCCCGGTAATTGACCGCCACGTCCGCGCCCTGTCGGGCGAAGGCGAGCGAGATGGCACGCCCGAGCCCCCGGCTGCCTCCGGTGACCAGGGCGACCTTGCCGGTCAGGTCGAACATGCCGCCGTCGCTCATCGGGCCAGTGCCGGCTCGGCGGTCGATCGCCGCGGCTGCCCGAGACGCGTCTGCTCGCCGGGTGCAAGGAAGGCACGGTTTGGATCGGCAGTCCATTCCACCACGGCGGCGCCGGCGGTATAGCCGGCACCAAAGGCGACCATCAGGACCTTGTCGCCGGGCTTGACCCGACCGGCGGCGACGGCTTCCACGAGCGCCATCGGCACCGACGCGGCACTGGTATTGCCGTACTTCTCGATATTGACGAAGAGCTTCTCGGCCGGAATCTCCAGCTGCTTCTGGACGTTCTCGATGATCCGCAGGTTGGCCTGGTGGAAGACGAACTGATCCACATCGTCGACGGTGAGCCCGGCATTACGCAGCGCGTCCACCGCGGAGTCGGCCATCTGGCGGGTGGCGTACTTGTAGACCTCGCGTCCGGCCATCTGGATGAAGTGCTTGGCATCGGCGCTTGTCTGCGGAGAGGCGGGGCAGACCGATCCCCCGGCCGGCACGATGATCCCCTCGTACCCGGTTCCGTCGCTGAACAGGTTGAACCCGAGCAGGCCGCCCGGCTGGTCGGAGGCCTGCAGCAGGACCGCCCCTGCGCCGTCGCCGAACAGGACGCAGGTGTTCCGGTCGCTCCAGTTGATGAAGCGGCTGAGCACCTCGACGCCGATGACGAGCACGTTGCGGTACATCCCCGAGCTGATGAAGCTGCTCCCGGTAGCGATCCCGTACAGGAAGCCCGAGCACGCGGCCTGCAGGTCGAAGCCCGCCGCTCGGGTGGCGCCCAGGGCGGTGGCCACCGTCACGCTGGTGGCCGGCAGCGGGTAGTCGGGCGAACACGTGGCGACGATGACCAGGTCGAGCTCCATCGGATCCAGGCCCGCGACGGCCAGGGCATCCGTGGCGCAGCGGACGCTCAGGCTGGTGGTTGTCTCGTCGTCGGCGGCGATGCGCCGCTCGCGGATCCCGGTGCGGCTCACGATCCACTCGTCGCTCGTGTCGACCAGCTTGGTGAGATCCTCGTTGGTCATGATCCGCGACGGGGCGTACATCCCCCATCCGGTGATCAGCGCGTTCGGCGCCATGCCCTTCTCCTTCTGCGTGTCCACGTCAGCTCGGGTCGATCTCGAGCAGCGGCTGCTGACGCTTCACCAGCGCACCCCGCTCCACCAGGATGCGGGTCACCCGGCCTGCCGCGTCCGATTTGATCTCGTTGAACAGCTTCATCGCCTCGATCAGGCCGATCACCGCGCCGGATCCGATCTCGTCCCCCTCCTGCACGTACGGTCGCGCCCCCGGGGATGGCGACGCGTACCAGACGCCGGTGAGCGGAGCCGTGATGAAGCGCATGCCTGCCGCCGGCACACCGTACGGTGTGGCCGAGGGGCCGGCGACCGGGGCGCCCTGGGCGCTCATAGAGGTCGCTGGGGCGGCCGGGGCCGCGGCGCCGGGCCGGACGAGGCGCACCAGCAGCTCGCCGGCCTCGACCTCGAGCTCATCGAGCCCGCTCGCCTCGAAGGCGGGAGCCAGCACGTCGATCGCCGCCAGGACCTGTTCGTTGGTGGCGGTCATCAGCCGTCGTACCGCCGGAAGATGAGCGTGGCGTTATGGCCGCCAAAGCCGAACGAGTTGGTCATCGCCGAGTTGATCGACACGCCGCGGGCCTGGTTGGGCACGTAGTCGAGATCGCACTCAGGGTCGGGGAACTCGTAATTGATGGTGGGCGGCACGACTCCGTTCTCGATCGCCAGGACGCAGGCGATCGCCTCGACGCCGCCGGCGGCGCCCAGCATGTGGCCGGTCATGCTCTTGGTGCCGCTCACCGGAATGGCATACGCGCGCTCACCGAAGACGGCCTTGATGGCGGCCGTCTCCGAGCGATCGTTCGGCGCCGTGCTCGTGCCATGGGCGTTGATGTAGGCGATCTGCTCGGTGGTCATGCCGGCATCGATCAGCGCCAGCTTCATGCTTGAGGCAGCGCCTCGGCCGCCGGGTGCCGGCAGCGTGACATGCGATGCGTCGTCGGTGGCCGCATAGCCGACCAGCTCGGCATGGATCCGCGCGCCACGCTCGAGCGCGTGCTCGAGCGCCTCGAGGACCAGGATCCCAGCGCCATCGGCCATCACGAATCCGTCGCGGTCTGCATCGAATGGTCGGGATGCGCGGTGCGGGTCGTCGTTGCGCTTCGTCGAGAGCGCACGCATGGCGGAGAAAGCTCCGATCGGGATCTCGCCGATCCCCGCCTCGGCGCCGCCGGCGATCATCACGTCGGCGTCACCGCGCCGGATGATGTTCAGCGCGCTGCCGATGGCGTGATTGCCGGTCGCGCAGGCGCTCACCGTGGCGTAGTTCGGACCGCGAGCGTTGGCGTAGATCGCCACGTACCCGGCACCCATATCCGGGATCAGGGCGGTCACCAAAAACGGACCGATACGCTCGACGCCGAGCTCGTGGGCCTCGATGATGTCGCGAATCATCGTGTTGATGCCGCCGATCCCCGAGCCGATGATCACCCCCGTCCGCTCGGCGAGCGAATCATCGAGGATCGGTATCGGCAGGCCGGCATCGTTCAGCGCCTCGGCGCTGGCCG
>JAOUHE010000039.1 GCA_029865285.1 Chloroflexota bacterium | reverse complement strand
TCCTCATGATCCTCAGCATCGGCATCATCGCCTCGCTGCTGGCGACGCGTCGGTCCAGTGGTGAGACTGCCAGCCAGCTCGACCCGCGGCTGAGGGAGTAGGGCATGGGCACGCACGCTTCGCCGCTGTCACCGGCGATCAACGCAGGGCCCCTCGACCGGGTGCTGGCACCATGCCGCAACTTCATCAAGACCGAGGCGGCCGGCGGGATACTGCTGCTGACGGCTGCCGTCGTAGCCTTGCTGTGGGCCAACTCCCCCTGGGGGTCAGCATCCTGGTGGCGATCGCTGTCTTCGTGATGGATCTCTCGAAACAGGGAGATGGAGCTTCGGCCCTCGGATAGCACGCGGCTGCGCCACCGTTGACCCGGGTCCACCACGGAATGGGAAAGGTGCCGGGCTGAGACGGCCATTGCCTGATGTCCCGGCCGGATGGCCGCCGGTGACGGGCCGATCGGCCCTGTCTCCGCTTCCTCCGCGGCTGCGAGGATGCGCGCATGAACTCCGTCCCAGGGTACGGCGACGTCGACGCCGCGGACCGCGCCCGACGCACAGCGCGCCGCGCGCTGATGGAGCGCGCCACCGTCCGGGAAGTGCTGATGGGCGCGCAGGACAACCTGACCAATGTGCTCGCCGTCGTGCTGGGCGTGACGATCGGTGCCGGCCGTGCCGACCTCGTCGCGCTCGCGGGGACGGCGGCAGCCGTAGCGGAGTCCATCTCGATGGGTGGCGTCCTCTACACCTCGACCCAGGCCGAGCGGGACCTGGACGCTCGCGATGCGGCAGCCGACGGCCCGCCGCGCCGCGATGCGCGCCTCGGCCCGGCTGGAGCGGCGGTGGTCACCGGCCTGGCCGCGCTCGCCGGAGGGCTCGTGCCGCTCGCCCCCTTCCTGGTGCTGCCCATCGGTGCGGCGATGGCCGCCTCGCTGGTCGTTTCGATCGCGGCCCTCTTCGCGCTCGGATCGGCGACGGCAACCATCACCCGGCGCACATGGTGGCGTGACGGGTTGCGCCTGGTGCTGATCGCCGGAAGCGCGGCGCTCGCGGCCGCCCTGATCGGCACGGTCCTGCGCGTCGACTGACGAAGGCCAACCGCTCAGCGAAGGTAGACGCCCCCCGGATCGAGTTCCTCGCGCAACAGGCGCAGCTCCTCGGGAGTCGGCGCCGGGGTGGCCATCACGCCATCCGCCACGCGCACCTCCCAGCCGATGCTGGCCCGCACCTGCTCCAGCGTGGCGCCCGGGTGGAGCAGCTCCAGGCGCATCTCCCCGTCGGTGTCGAACCGGTAGACGCCCAGGTCGGTGATCACCACCGTCGGGCCGCGACCCAGCCAGCCCTGCCTGCGCCGCGTGGCCGCTGCCCCCGCCCCGCCGAGGTTGCCCGGCGAGGTCCGGAAGTCGATCTCCTCGACGAAACTGCGCGCGCTCTGGCGCATGATCACGAAGACCTCGCGGGCGTTGATGGCGATCTCGCACGCCCCGCCCGACCCCGGCAGCCGCACCGTCGGATTGTCGTATGGACCGATGACGGTGGTGTTGATGTTCCCGAACCGATCAATCTGCGCCGCCCCCAGGAACCCGACGTCGATCAGTCCGCCCTGCAGGTAAAAGGCGAACAGCTCGAACATCGACACCGCGGCGGTCGCGCCGGTGACGATCGTTGGGTCGCCGATCGAAAGCGGCAGCCGCGCGGGCCGTGCGCCGAAGACGCCGGCCTCGTAGACGAGCTCCAGGTCGGGCGCGACGGTGCGTTTCGCCAGGTTCACCGCGATGTTCGGCAGCCCAACCCCGACAAAGCAGACCCGCCGGCCGGCCAGCTCGCGGGCGGCCGCCACGACCATCATCTCGTTCGGAGTGAAGGCGGCGCCGGTCACCGGTACTCTCCGTAGTCGACGGATCCGGACGGCGCCGATCCGGGTCGGAGCGTGGCCAGCCGTTCGACCCCCAGCTTCTCGAGGTATGCGGCCCGCCCGTCGAGGTCGTGCACCCACTCGCGCAGCCACCCCTGCAGCCGCTCCTCGTCCCGCGAGATCGCGTCCCAATCGAGATAGAAGGCGTTGTCGCGGTCGTAGCTGCCCTGCACGTACGAGGGGTGCGCGCCCCACGGCTCGATGACGACGGCATCGACCACCAGCCCGGGGATCAGGGTCCGGTTCGGATCTGCCCGAACGACGCGCTCGTCGACCACTTCCTCGACCACGACGATCACCCGATCGGCCGCGAACGCCGCCTCCTTCTGGCAGCCCAGCAGGCCCCACACCTGCGTGTCGCCACCGGCCGACGCGCGCTGGGCATGGACGATCGTCACGTCGGGCTTGAGTGGCGGGACGGCATACACGACCTCGTCGCCGTACGGCGAGCTGATCGGACGGATGAGCGGGTTGGCGACCGGCAGATCGGTCTCGAAGTAGGAGCGCAGTGGGAAGAATGGGAGGTTGGCGGCGCCGGCGGTGTAGCGCGCCACCATGCCGAAGTGGCTGTACTCCTCGAGCTCCAGGCGATCCAGCGCAGCGGAGTCGCCATCGGTCTGGTCGGCCGCTTCGATCCGGCGGCGAATGGCGTGCAGGCCGCCGACGCCGGGGTTGCCGAGCCAGCTGAAGACGAGCTTTCGCGCGACGCCGGCGGCGACCATCTGGTCGTAGACGAGGTCCGGTGTGAGCCGGGCCAGGGTGAGATCGCGGCGGCCCTGGCGGATGATCTCGTGACCGGCTGCGAAGCTGATGAGGTGGGTGAACCCCTCGATCGCGACCGTGTCGCCGTCTCGCACGAGTTCGGCGATCGCGTCGTGCATCGACGCGACCTTGCTCGTCGTCATTGGCCGAGGCTCATGCTCCGAGTATCGCACCCGCGCGATGTGCTGCGCCGCTCGTCGACGGTCAGATCCAGCACCACCCGGCCGGCGGGGGACCGTTGTCGATGACGTCGTCGGGCAGCTCAAGCGTCGGAGCATCGGGCCTGGCGCAGTCGCTGAACCAGATCCGCGTGCGCCAGTCGTCCGGTGAGATGCGCAGTGCCGTCAGCACCGGGAAGAAGAAGGCGAAGCTGGCGATCAGGACCACACCGGCCAGCCCCACCGCCACGCGTCCGGGGACTCCGCGCCAGGCGTAGGCGGCGACCACGCCCAGCGCGGCGCACAGGAATGGGATGGTTGGCAGGATGTACCAGATGAAGACGAAACTGCGCGAGGAGGAGAGCAGCAGCCAGGGCAGGTAGGTCGCCGCCACCGCACCCAGCAGCACCGGCTCGGGACGCGCCAGCCGCATCCCGTCCCGCACCCAGGCCACCCCCAAACCGATGACCGCCACGCCGCCGGCCCACCACGTCAGCGGGTTGCCCAGGGCGAGGATGTGTCGATACGCACCGTCATCGACCCGGAAATAGTAGGCCACCGGGCGCTTGTCGAGCAGCCAGGACCAGGCCGGCGACTCGTAGGGGTGGTTGCCGCCAAGCCCGAGATGGAAGCGCAGCATCCGTTCCTGGTGCTGCCACACCTCCTGGAGGAATGTCCCGTCCACCCAGGGCAGCCCCAGTCCGGCCCCGGGGATCCGACCGATGTACGACGCGACGTAGACGAGCAGCGGCACGAGGCCGAGCAGGACCAACGAGCGCGGGACCTCTCTCCTCGCCGCCGCCGCGAACGCTCCCCACCATGAACGCCTCACGTCGTCATCTTTGTGACCGTCGCGCGATGCGGCCGTCTCCCAGGCGACGAGCAGCGCCACCACCAGCAGCCCCGCGTAGGCGCCTGACCACTTGACCCCCACCGCCGCACCCAGCGAGGCGCCGGTCAGCAGCCGCCACGGACGGCCGAGCGTCATGCGTGTCCACCACGTCCGCGTCGCGACGCCTCGATCGCCCGTGACATCCAGGACGGTGAACAGGACGGCTGCCACCACGAAGAGGGTCACGAACACGTCGAGCATGGCCACCCGCGACTGGACCAGGTGCAGGAAATCGATCGCGAGCAGGCCCGCTGCGGAGAGCGACCCGACCGTGGCAGCGCCGTCCGAGACACGACCCGCGAGCAGACGACGCACCAGCAGGTACAGGAGACCGATGGTCAGCGCGCCAGCCACCCCCGCCGCAATCCGCCAGCCGAACTCGTGATAGCCGAAGATCCGGATGCCGATCCCGATCAGCCAGTTTCCGAGCGGCGGGTGCGATCGCCCGGCCAGCTCACCTATGCCGCATTCCGTGCTGCCGAGCACGTACTGGCAGGCGTTCTGGGCGTAGAAGATCTCGTCGAAGACCAGGCCGACCGGTCTGGCCAGGCCGACCAGACGCAGCGCGGCGCCACCCAGCGTGACGGCGGCAAGTGCCGCCCAATCGAGACGCGACCAGGACCGGGGATGGTCGATGGCGGAACTCCTTTTGCGCGAGAACGCCGCTCCGGGACCCCATCCTAGCGGTCGCTGTCTGCGAAGGGCACCCTGCTAGACTCGGGCGAGAATGAACTACGAGCTCTACATGGCTGAAGCCATCGCCGAGGCACGTCGCGGTGCCGAGGAGGGGGAGACCCCCGTAGGCGCTGTTGCGGTCCTCGACGACGCCATGATCGCCCGCGACCACGACCGGATCGTGCTCCAGCGCGACCCTACCGCGCACGCCGTCCTGCTCACCGTGCAGGCGGCCGCCCGCAAGATCGAGCCGAAGCGGCTCGGCGAGGTGACCATCTTCACCACCCACGAGCCATGCGTGATGTGCGTCGGCGCCCTCGCCGAGGCGCAGGTGCAGACGCTCGTCTTCGCGGTACCCGATGACCAACGCGGGGCAGCAGGCGGCGCCATCCAGGTGGCGCGCAGCAGTGCGCTGCCACACGAGATCTCGGTCATCTCCGGTGTGCGCGAGGCCGAGGCTCGGCGTCTCGGCGTGGTCGCCCCGACGCGCGCCTGAGGCGCGCCTGGCCGGGAAGGACCCGCCGGCATCGGTCTGACCCTCTGGTAGACTCGCCGGCACGGAGAGGTGTCCGAGTGGTTGAAGGTGCCGCTCTCGAAAAGCGGTGTGCGATGAGCACCGTGGGTTCGAATCCCACCCTCTCCGCCACTCCACCGGTCCCGTCTCCTCGCTTGCAGCGCGCCCCCGGAGAGGTCGCCTAGTGGCCTATGGCGCCGCATTGGAAATGCGGTTCGGGGAAACCCGTCGGGGGTTCGAATCCCCCCCTCTCCGCCACCCACTCAATTGACCGATGCCGTCACCGCGTCTACGATCACGGCGGCCGTGCTAGGTGGGGAACTAGCGGTGCCCTGCACCCGCAATCCGCTATAGCGGGACTGAATTCCCGGTCGAGGCCGTACCGCCTCCGCCTCCCACGACATCGACCGACGTTGAGAGTCGGGTCCCACGCAGCGAGAGTCCGCGAACCCCGTCAGGTCCGGAAGGAAGCAGCGGTAAGCGACCGCTCTCGGGTGCCGTGGGGTGACCTGGCTGGAGCCGGACGATGGACGCGCGTGCGGGGGCGGTTGGACGACGCCGGGTGCACGGCCACTCAATTCGCCCGCGGCGGTTCGTTGTACGGTAAGGAGACCATGGCCAAACCCGCCGCAACACCCCCCGCCACCGAGTCGATCGCGGCAGAACTGGGAGCGCCGCTGGCCCTCTACCGCCGCTGGCGCGCCCAGCGCTTCGGCGAGCTGATCGGCCAGGACCATATCGTCACCACGCTGCGCAACGCAGTCGCGGCCGATCGCATCGCGCACGCCTACCTGCTCGTCGGGCCGCGCGGCACCGGCAAGACCTCCACGGCACGGATCCTCGCCAAGGCGATCAACTGCACCGATCTCGGCTCCGACGGCGAGCCGTGCGACCGCTGTTACGCGTGTACCTCGGTGCGCGAGGGTCGCGCCATGGATGTCATCGAGATCGACGCGGCCAGCCATGGCCTGGTCGAAGATGCCCGCGACCTCGTCATGCGAGCGCTCACCGCGCCAGCGGAGCTGCGCCGCCGCGTGTACATCGTGGACGAGGTCCACATGCTCAGCGCGCATGCCTTCAACGCCCTGCTCAAGATGATCGAAGAGCCGCCGCCCCATGTCGTCTTCATCCTGGCAACGACCGATACGCACAAGGTCCCGGCGACCATCATCAGCCGCACCCAGCGCTTCGACTTCCACCGACTGCCGGCCGATCTGATCGCCGGCAAGTTGTCGCGCATCACCGAGGCCGAGCACGTCCAGGCCGATCCCGATGCGCTGGCGCTGATCGCCCGTCTTGCCGACGGCGGGATGCGCGATGCCGAATCGCTCCTCGACCAGGTGTTCGCCTATGCCGGCGACCACGTGACCGCCGATGCCGTGCGCACCGCCGTAGGCTTGGCCGACGAGGGACAGATCGTCGCCCTGATCGACGCATACCTTGCGGGGGATGCCGGCGGCGCGCTCGATCGAATCGAGGGGCTCGGCGACGTGGGCCGCGACATGGGCCAGGTGGCCGGTCAGGCGGAGGAGGAGGCGCGGCGTCGTCTGCTGCGCTCCGCCGGCGACCCGCCGCTCGCCCGCCGGCTGGCATCGATCCTGCGTATTCTCGCCGAGGCGGCGTCGGTCGGCGCGCGGGAGGGGCGCGCACGACTGGCGCTCGAGCTCCTGGCGGTGGATCCACCGCTCCCCGGTTCCACGACCGCCGCTGCGCCGCCTCATGCCTTCGTGGCGACAGCGCCGCCAAGCCCTGTCGCCCCGCCGAGGACGGCCCCGCTTGAGGCAGGGCCGCAGGTCCCCGAGGCGGAGCCTCAGGTCGCCCAGGTAGCCGAGCCGCCGCCCGAGACCGCCGGCGGGGCCGTTGACGTGGCCCAGGTCCGCGAACGCTGGGCCGAAGTTATCCAGCGCGCGGCCCCGGCCATCAAGCCGTTGCTCACCGAATGCCGCCCAGTCGCCGTCAACGGGGCGCGGATGACCCTCGCGTTTCCGGAGGAGCGAGGATTCATGCGCCAGAAGGTGGCCGCCAAGTCCGCGGCCATCGAGCATCTGCTGGGCGCCGTGCTGGGTGGCAGTTGGGCGGTCGAGTGCGTCACGGGCAATGTCGAGCTCGAGCCGCTGACCATGGCCCAGGCGCTGGCCGCCGACCCGGGCGATCCAGGCGCCGCCGCCATCCTCGATCTCGTGATCCAGATCACCGGCGGTGAGGAGATCGAAGCCCCCGAAGTCCACTAGACCGATATCGCAGCGCCGGGCGCTGTCCGCCCCGAACAAGCCAGGAGAACCGAACGCGTGAACGTGACCCAGATCGCCAAGATGGCGCAGCAGATGCAGGCCCAGATGGCCAAGGCGCAGGAAGAGCTGCGTGAGACCACCCTCGAGGTGACCGCCGGCGGGGGAGCGGTCCGCGTGGTGATCACCGGGGGCCAGGAGATCCGCGCCATCGAGATCGATCCGGCCGCGATTGATCCCGAAGAGGTCGAGATGCTGCAGGACCTGGTGCTGGCTGCGGTCAACGAAGCCATCGCGCGCAGCAAGGAGCTCGAGCGTGACCGCATGGCCGCCGTGGCCGGCGGTATCGGTTTGCCGGGCATGCCGGGCCTCGGCGGCGCCGCTCCGCGCGGCCTCCGCTGAGCCGCACCGACCCGACCCCGAGGGTGCCGTCATGACCGGACTGATCGCCCCCGTGGCGCGCCTCATCGAGGAGTTCAGCAAGCTCCCCGGCGTCGGGCGCAAGACCGCTCAGCGGCTGACGTACCACATGCTCCGCGCTCCCGCGGACGAGGCCCGCGCCCTCGCGTCGGCGCTGGTGGCGGTCAAGGAGGAGGTCGACTACTGCTCGACCTGCTGCAACATCACCGACGTGGGCGTCGATCCCTGCACCTTCTGTTCGGACCCGCGGCGGGACGCAACTCGCATCTGCGTCGTTGAGGAGCCGCTTGATGTGCTTGCCATCGACCGGACGGGCGAGTTCCGGGGCCGCTACCACGTCCTCCACGGGGCGATCAGTCCCATCGATGGCATCGGCCCGGAGCAGATAAGGGCCCGCGAGCTGATCCTGCGGGTCGCCGATGGGGGCGTGGCCGAGGTGATCCTCGCCACCAACCCGAACCTGGAGGGGGAGGCCACCGCCATGTACCTGGCGGATCTGCTGGCGCCGCATGTGCCGATGGTCAGCCGGATCGCGCGCGGTCTGCCGGTCGGTGGCGACCTCGAATATGCCGATGACGTGACCCTGATCCGGTCGCTCCAGGGCCGACGCCAGGTGGAGCGCTCATAGACGGTCGTCTCCCGAAGGTCCACCGGTTGACAGTCGCCCTCGCCTGCGGATAGACTCCGGGTTCGCGCCGACGTGCGTGTCGGCAGGCGTTGCGAGAACGCCGGTCCACCAGGGCCGGGCAGCTCGGCGCCAGGCTTCCCAATCAGGAGGCAGAAGAATCGAGCGAATCCGAAGCAGTTCGGTGACGTGACTTAACAGCTGAAGAGTGACAGGAACCCACACGAGTCAACGGGACCAACGTCTGAACCTGTGAACGGTGGTAGTGCCAACGGGCAAGACCACTGTTTTTTGTTCGGAGAGTTTGATCCTGGCTCAGGACAAACGCTGGCGGGGTGCATGAGACATGCAAGTCGAACGGGGTTGAGCGGGCTTGCTCGATCAACCTAGTGGCGGACGGCTGAGTAACGCGTAGGTGACCTACCCGGAAGTGGGGAATAACTGCCCGAAAGGGTGGCTAATACCGCATGTGGTCGGCGATTCGCTTCGCCGTCCAAAGCCGTGAGGCGCTTCCGGCGGGGCCTGCGTCCGATTAGCTAGTTGGTGAGGTAACGGCCCACCAAGGCGACGATCGGTAGCTGGTCTGAGAGGATGATCAGCCAGACTGGGACTGAGAACGGCCCAGACTCCTACGGGAGGCAGCAGTCGGGAATTTTGCCCAATGGACGAAAGTCTGAGGCAGCAACTCCGCGTGAGGGACGAAGGCCCTAGGGTCGTAAACCTCTTTTCTCAGGGAAGATACAAGACGGTACCTGAGGAATAAGCCACGGCTAACTACGTGCCAGCAGCCGCGGTAATACGTAGGTGGCGAGCGTTGTCCGGATTTACTGGGCGTAAAGAGCGCGCAGGCGGCTGGTCAAGTCCGATGTGAAAGCTCCCGGCTTAACTGGGAAACGGCATCGGAAACTGATCGGCTGGAAGGTGGGAGAGGGTAGCGGAATTCCCGGTGTAGTGGTGAAATGCGTAGATATCGGGAGGAACACCAGTGGCGAAAGCGGCTACCTGGCCCATTCTTGACGCTGAGGCGCGAAAGCTAGGGGAGCAAACGGGATTAGATACCCC
Organism: Chloroflexota bacterium; assembly: GCA_029865285.1. Lineage (GTDB taxonomy): Bacteria > Chloroflexota > Limnocylindria > QHBO01 > QHBO01 > CF-167. Next base: position 3,334 of record JAOUHE010000039.1, on the reverse strand, counting down.
GGTAGTCCTAGCCGTAAACGATGAACACTAGGCGTAGTCGGTATCGACCCCGGCTGTGCCGTAGCTAACGCATTAAGTGTTCCGCCTGGGGAGTACGGCCGCAAGGCTAAAACTCAAAGGAATTGACGGGGGCCCGCACAAGCAGCGGAGCGTGTGGTTTAATTCGTCGGAACGCGAAGAACCTTACCAGGGCTTGACATGCACCGGAAAACGGCGGAAACGTCGTCCTCCCGCAAGGGATCGGTGTGCAGGTGTTGCATGGCTGTCGTCAGCTCGTGTCGTGAGATGTTGGGTTAAGTCCCGCAACGAGCGCAACCCCCGTGGCATGTTGTATCACTCATGCCAGACTGCCGAGAGAAACTCGGAGGAAGGTGGGGATGACGTCAAGTCAGCATGGCCCTTATGCCCTGGGCTACACACACGCTACAATGGCCGGTACAACGGGTTGCCAAACCGCGAGGTGGAGCTAATCCCCCAAAGCCGGTCTCAGTTCGGATTGCAGGCTGCAACTCGCCTGCATGAAGCCGGAGTTGCTAGTAACCGCAGGTCAGCACACTGCGGTGAATATGTTCCCGGGCCTTGTACACACCGCCCGTCACGTCATGAAAGTCGATAACACCCGAAGCCGGTGGGCCAACCGCAAGGAGGCAGCCGTCGAAGGTGGGATTGGTAATTGGGACGAAGTCGTAACAAGGTAGCCGTACCGGAAGGTGCGGCTGGATCACCTCCTTTCTAGGGAGACCCGGTCGCTCGGTTCGCCGAGCGGCCAGAACTTCCAGGTCGATCGACCGATTCCAAGCGCTGGCCAGCGAGGTGGTCGGCACCCGCGCAAGCGGGAGATCGGTCGACCTCGCAATCGCAGACCTGCCCGTTCACAACGCGGGTTCCTGTCACTCTCCAGCCGTGAAGCACGGTTCGAGCCGTCCCGTCTCAGGGGCGGCTCTTCGCTTGCCCGGATCGCGACGCACTCGGTTGCGCCGGCCATCTGCGCCGGGGTACGATGCGCGCCCTCGCGGGGGCGTTTAGCTCAGCTGGTTAGAGCACTGCCCTGATAAGGCAGAGGTCTCTGGTTCGAGTCCAGAAACGCCCACCACCACTTCCCCCGCAGGACCGATGGAGCCCCAGCCCATGCCCGAACCGGCCGACCGCCCGATGGGCATCCTGGACGTGGCGAACCCGGACCGCGCGCTGTATGCCACGCTCGACGGTCAGGTCTACGCCCGACATCCGGTGCGCACCCACCTGGTGACCGATGCCGACGACGCCATCGATGTCGTGCGCCGTTACGCCAGGTCGAACCCCGACGACACCGCCCTGGTGGCGGTCAGCGAGCGGATGGTGGCCATCACTCAGGGCCGCTCGCACCCCATGACCAGCATCCGACCCGGGCGCCTCGCGCGCTTCCTGGTGCGCTTCGTCACGCGTCCGGGGTACGGTATCGGGCTCGGCACGGCCGAGACGATGCAGCTGGCCATCAGCGAGGTCGGCGCGCCCCGGATCCTGTTCGCCGCCGCCGTGAGTGCGCTCACGAAACCATTCGGTGTTCACGGCCTCTTCTACCGGATCGCTGGCCGGCAGGCGGCCGCCATTGACGGTCCGACCTCCTACACCATCGCTCCGTACAACCGGTCGGCCACCCTCGGCCCGCGGGACCCGAACGGGGTCGCCGCGCGTTTGGCAGCCGAGCTCGGGAGCCCTGTCGCAGTGATCGATGCCAACGACGCCGGATGCAATGTGCTGGGTGTCAGCCGCGGCCTCGATCGCCGCTGGGTCGAGCGCCTCTTTGCCGACAACCCGCTCGGCCAGGCCGGCGAGCAGACGCCCATCTGCGTCGTTCGCAGCGTGGCCTGGCCGCCCGGCGATCCGTTGCCCCCCGAGCCGGCCCGACGCCTGACCCCACCCTGACGTTACCCCGCGCTCGGCGCTACCATGGCGGACCGATGGGGATGTAGCTCAGTTGGGAGAGCACCTCCTTTGCAAGGAGGGGGTCAGGGGTTCGAGTCCCCTCATCTCCACTACGCCTATTCGAGGCTCCGGCGACCGAGGCCTTCCTGTTCGCCCAAGCGGGACGTTCGACCGACCTGGAGTCGGCCCCATGGGCACCGGCCGAGCCTCGATCAGGAGGTGGACGGTCAGTTCCCCAGAAACGCCCCCGGCATCGTCATGCACCCGACGGGTGTCGTCGCCATGTACATCGGGACGACCCCATTACCGGAAGTCAGGCGCGCGCCAAACGTCCCCTGGTTGCACGCGGCATCGGGCAGCATCACGTGGTGGGGAGCCTCGGCAAACGCGACGCCTGCGCTGAGCAGGGCAAGACTTGCACCCAGGACGATCGCCGCGAGCGGTCTTCGCACGGGATGTCCGTTACGCATTTCGTACACCTCTCGCTTCCTGGCAGGAGGCACTGCATTCCCTCCGTGCCTTCACCCGAGGATATGCGGCCGGCAGTCTTGTGTCTGTTCGCCGTTCGGCGTATCTTCGACGTCCAGTGCAGCTGCAACGGGCCGATCTCGAGGGCATCCTGGGCTTCCTCGTCGACGTCGCCAGCTTGGATTTCGACGAGTTGTATCCGCCCGAGGTCCTTGCCAGACTCCAGGGCCTCGTCCCCTGCGACGATCTCACCTACCAGGAGGCAGATCTTCATGCGAAGAGCTTCCGGGTCGTGGTCGGGATCGGCCCCGAGGACGATGCGGACGAAGCGGACGTGTACTGGGCGGTGGGGCCGTGCCCGATCTCCGAGTACCGCGCCCGGACGGGCGACCTTGCCACCCTCAGGATGTCTGACCTGATCAACCAGCGGCGATACCACGAGTTGCCCATTTTTCGGGAGTACTTCCATCCGGCTGGGGTTGATTCCATGATTGACGTCGGCCTGCCGGCAGCTCCAGGGCGGCACCGGTCGTTCGTCCTGTTCCGTGGAACGGGGGCGGGCGACTTCACTGAGCGCGACCGCGCGGTCCTTGAGATGCTTCGTCCGCACTTCCAGAGCCTCGAGGTGCGCGCTGCGTTGCGAAGGCGGTTGTCGGAGGTGAACGCCGCGCTGGATGTAGACAGCGAGTTTCGTGCCTGCCCCGAGTTGACTGCGCGAGAGCGCGAAATCGTCTGGCTGGTCGCCGAGGGCAAGACGAATGCGCAGATCGCCCAGGAGCTCTGGGTCGCGCCGAGCACCGTGAAGAAGCACCTGGAGCACGTGTACGACAAGCTTGGCGTAGGCAGGCGGACTGCAGCCGCCCGGCTCGCACACGGCCGTCCGCTGAATGGGCCTACCGCACACCAGGGAGACGCCTGATCGCATTCGGGAACGTCTGAAGTCAGCGTGGCGCACGTGGAT
>JAOUHE010000182.1 GCA_029865285.1 Chloroflexota bacterium | reverse complement strand
GCGGCAGAGATGCCGGACCGACGGTTGCAGCCGCAAGCGGCTCGATCTCCCGCGCAAGGGCGTCGGCGTCCTGGAGGCGCGCCGCATCGGCCGCCGAGGCCTCAAGGTCGGCCATCCGGAACTCGACCTCGCTGCGGTAGTGGTGGCTCAGCAGGTAGTGCCGGATGGCGTCGCCGCTGAACGAACGCAGCAGGTCACGCACCAGCACCAGGTTACCGAGCGACTTGCTCATCTTCTCGTCCGCAAAGCGGAGCATGCCGGTGTGCATCCACCAGCCGACGAACGGGCGCTCGCCGCTCGACCCTTCGCTCTGCGCGATCTCCGATTCGTGGTGGGGAAACGCCAGGTCGGCGCCACCCCCATGGATTTCGAAGCGGGTGCCCAGGTAGACCGTGCTCATCGCCGAGCACTCGATGTGCCAGCCGGGGCGTCCGGCTCCCCACGGGGATTCCCACGACGGCTCGTCGGAGAGCGAGGGTTGCCACAGCACGAAGTCCAGTGGATCCCGTTTGCCGGGCAACCCCGGTCGGTTGCCGCGCTCGTTGGCGATCGGCAGCATGTCGACCCGCGGCAGCTTCGACAGCTCACCGTAGGACGGCCACGAGTCGATCGCGAAGTAGACGAACCCATCGCTGGCGTAGGCGTGCCCGCGCTCAACAAGACGCGCGATCATCTCGAGCATCGGGCCGATGTGCTGCGTGGCTCGTGGGAAGTGGTCCGGGGGCAGCCAGTTGAGGGCCGTCATCTCGTCGAGAAAGGTGGCAACGTGGCGGTTGCCGAGGGCCAGGTAGTCCTCGCCGCTCTCGCGTGCCTTGCGCAGCATGTCGTCATCGACATCGGTCAGGTTCTGGACATAGACCACCGGGTGGCCAAGGTACTCCAGGTACCGATGCAGGACGTCGAAGCCCACGTAGGTGAAGGCGTGTCCAAGGTGACCGGTGTCGTACGGCGTGACGCCGCACACGTACAGGCCAACGGGGCCGGATCCGAGGGGTGAAAACGGGACGAGCTCGCCGCGGCGAGCATCGAACAGGCGCAGGGTCACCGCCGGATTCTAGGCCGGCAGGCCCGTCATCGCGCGGTTGCGCTCGACGGGTAGAATCCGCGCACCGACCGATGGTGGTCTGCTGCCCGTCAATTGCATCGGAGCTCACCCATGTGGGACGTCCTGCGCTGGTTCGCCGTCTTTGTCATTGCGGTCCTGGTGATGGTCGCCGGGCTCTACTGGATCCTGGGCAAGCCGCTTCCGATCCCGAACCTGTTCTAGGCCGCTACCAGAGCGCCGGCTTGGTGCTCATCATGAAACCGATCACGCCCGTCGCTGCCGCCATGGCGTAGGCCAGGTAGCGCTGCTGGCGAGCGCGCTTCCGCCACGCCGCGTCGTCGCCGACAGCGCCCAGGCGCAGCAGTCGACGCAGGTTGGGGCGTGAGATGAAGGCGGCCGCCAGCAGGTTGAGCGCGTAGATCGCCAGCGCCACCAGGAGCCAAGGCTGCGAGAGCAGCTCCGTTCCGAGTGAGGCGACCAGGCCCGCGCCGGTCAGCGCCAGCCCGCCGCCGATCATCACGCTGCCGGTCCCCTGCATTGCCATCAGCGCACGCGCCACGCTTCCGGGCCGCCGTTCGCCGGCGTCCGCACGCAGCAGAAACGGCAGGACCACGCTCGGGGCGAGGAGCGACACCGCAAGGGCGATATGGATCGTCAGCAGCAGTGGGAACCAGTTCACGGACCGGCTTCCTCCTTGGGGACGGGTGGGCCTGGCGGGCGTGGCATCATGCCAGCCCATGCGACTCGGCCGTTACCTTACCCTGCTCCGCCGCAACCGCGCCTTCGCCCGGTTGTTCGGTGCCCAGCTGGTCAGCTTTGCCGGCGATTGGTTCGCGACCGTGGCGCTGCTGGGACTGGCGCTGGAGCTCACCGGCTCACCGAGCATCGCCGCCCTCGTGCTCGTGGTGCAGACCGGCGCCTTCGCGCTCGCCTCCCCGGTGGCAGGGGTACTTGCGGACCGATATGACCGACGTCGCCTGATGGTCGTGGCGGACATCGCCCGCGTCCCGGTTGCGCTCGCCTTCCTGCTCGCACGCAGCCCCGACACCCTGTGGATCGCCTTCGTGGCCGCGGCGGGGCTCTCCCTGGGGGCGGCAATCTTCGAGCCGACCAGCTCGGCGTCGTTGCCGAACCTCGTCGAGGACGAGGACCTGGCCGATGCCAACGTGTTGAGCAGCTCAACGTGGGGCGTGATGCTGGCCGTCGGGGCGGCACTCGGTGGCGTCGTGGCCGCCACGCTGGGTCGCGACGTGGCGTTCATGGTGAACGCGGCCTCCTTCGGGTTCTCGGCCTGGCTGGTCGTGGGCATCGCGCGGCCCTTCTCCCGCCCGCGGCCGGCTCCCGGCGAGACGGGGCACGCCGAGCCTGGCCGCGCCGGCCTGCGCGGGATGGTCGACTCGGTTCGGGTCGTGGTGCGGTTCGCGCGCGGCAACCGTGTGCTCGCGGCGCTCCTCCTCTCCAAGACGACATTCGGGGTCGGCACCGGTGTGATCGTGATGCTGGCCATCTACGGGCGAGAGGTCTTCAACGCCGGCGACGCAGGCATCGGCATCCTCTTTGCCGCGCGCGGGCTGGGGGCCCTGATCGGCCCGTTCCTGGCGCGATCGATCGTGGGACTCAGCGAGCGCGGCCTGATCCTGGGGATCGCCGGTTCGTTCGCAGCCTTCGCGGTCTGCTACGGACTCCTGCCGTTCGCCCCGACGCTGCTGATCGCGGCGATAGCGGTCTTTGGCGGGCACCTCGGTGGCGGAGCGCAGTGGACCCTCTCGTCATACGGCCTGCAGCGAGCGGCACCCGACGCCATTCGCGGCCGGGTCTTCTCGTTCGACTACGGTCTCGTGACGCTGATGATCACGCTCAGCACCCTGGCCGCCGGCCTGCTGGCCGAGCGGCTCACCCCCGCGGTCACGACGTGGATCATCGTCGGGCTGGCGGCGGTGGCGGCAACCGGGTGGATCGCCTTCTCCGCTCCCGTCTGGCGTCGGCGGGACTAGGATCGTTCACATGCGCTTCTTCGACGCCGACGCGATCACTGCCGCCGTCCCGATCGCGGAGCTGCTCGACGCGGTTGAGGCCGCCTACCGGGACGTGGCCACCGGGCACGACCGCTCCCCGGTGCGCAATCGCGTGGCGCTTCCCGGAGGCGACCTGTTGCTGATGCCGGGGGTGCGTGAGGGTGGGGCGGGGTCATCGGTCAAGCTCGTGACGGTCATGCCCGACAACCCGAGGCGTGGCTTGCCGACCATCCAGGCGGTGGTCGTGTGGTTCGATTCTCAGACCGGCGAGCCGCTGGCCGTGCTCGAGGGCAGGACAGTGACCGCCATGCGAACGGGGGCGGCGTCCGGCGTCTCTGCCCGGCTCATGGCCAGGGAGGACGCCTCGA
>JAOUHE010000038.1 GCA_029865285.1 Chloroflexota bacterium | reverse complement strand
TGGGCCACGCCGCCGCCGCCGAGGTGCCGGTGGCCTTCGACGTCGTCATCGGACGCCTTCTGGGCCACGCCGCCGCCGCCGAGGTGCCGGTGGCCTTCGACGTCGTCATCGGACGCCTTCTGGTTCTTATGTCCCTCGGTGTCCATGGGGTCGTTCTGGTCAGTCATGGCTGGTGAACCTCACAATCCGTTGTCTGGGCCCACCTGAACCGTGAGCCTCGTTGCCGTAAACCTTATGGCCGAGAGGGAATCGGGAGTAGCCGGTCCGCGACGCTTTCCCTGTCGACTTGCCGACACCCCGTTCACCGCTCTGCTCGTTCGGCGAGAGCATGCAGGTCCTTGATCACCAGTGTCTCATGTTGGATGACCAGAAGTCCATCCTCGACGAGCTGGCTGAGCACCTTGTTCACGCTCTGGCGGGTGCCCCCGATCATGGCTGCCAGGTCGGACTGCGTGAACGGCCAGTCGAGACGTACCTCGCCTTCCGCCAGCGGATCGCGGTCGCGAGCAAGCCGGACCAGGCGCATGACCAGCCGCCCGGCCAGATCCAGGAAGTGGAGCTCCTCGACGTGCTGGGTGAGGCGACGGAGCTCGGCCGCCAATCCGGACAGGAGCGCCACGCGCAATCCGCGATCTTCATCGAGCAGCTGATGGAACGGAGCGCGAGCGAGGCTCAGCGTCTCGACCGCCTCCACCGCGGTGGCGGTGGCGGAGTGCGGTGCGCCGTCGAGCAGGGCCAACTCGCCGAAGAAGTCGCCCGGCTGGAGACTGGCGATGATCGCCTCGTCCCCTTCCGACGAAGGCAGCACGATCTTGACGGCGCCGGATACCACGACGTGGAGCGAATCGCCCGGATCGTCCTTGTGGAAGATGACCTCGTTGCGCCGAAAACGACGCCGCACCATGGCGCTGGCGATCACGCGCAGACCCTCTGGTTCAGCGTGGGCGAACAGGGCGCACCGTTGCAGACTGGCGACCACGAGTTCGTTGTTCGGCATCTTCACCCCGATCTGGACCGAATGTTCTCGCGAGGAGTACCTTGCCCCGCCAGATGGCAGCGCGTCAATCTGGCGGAACAGGCTCCATTGCACCCGGTCTTGATTCTGGGCAGTATGCTTCAGAGCCCGCCCGGAGACCAGATCGGCGATGAATTGCGGTAGTTGTGGTGCGCCCAACGAGGCCGGACGCAAGTTCTGCCTCCAATGCGGTACGCGCCTGATCGCGGGCTGCCCGACCTGTGGTACCCCCAACACACCGGGCGCCAGGTTCTGCGGCGAGTGCGGATCCACCCTTGACGGATCCAATGTCCCCCCGCCGGCAGGAGCCGAGGCGGCAACGCCTTCTGCAACCGGCCCTACGTCTGAGCGCCGATTGGTGAGCGTCCTCTTCGCCGACCTGGTCGGTTTCACCGCCATCTCCGAATCACGGGACCCCGAAGACGTCCGCGAGCTGCTCAATGGCTACTTCGAAACGTGCCGCGAAGTCGTGGAGCGCTACGGAGGCGCCGTCGAGAAGTTCATCGGCGATGCGGTCATGGCGGTGTGGGGCACGCCGGTGGCCCGCGAGGACGACGCCGAGCGCGCGGTGCGCGCCGCCCTCGACCTGGTGGATGCGGTCGTGCGACTTCGCGAACAGGCTGGAGTCCCCGATCTGGCGCTGCGCGCCGGCGTCCTGACCGGCGAGGCCGCCGTCACGCTCGGGGCGACCGGGATGGGCATGGTCGCCGGCGACATGGTCAACACGGCCTCGCGTCTGCAGTCGGTGGCCCCTCCGGGCACAGTGCTGGTCGGCGAGGCGACCCGCCGGGCAGCGTCCGATGCGATCACCTTCGAACCCGCGGGAGAGCAGCTGCTCAAGGGCAAGGAAGCGCCCGTGCCCGCCTTCCGTGCCCTGCGGGTGGTGGCAAAGCGCGGCGGTGTCGGCCGAAGCGAGCGGCTGGAGCCGCCATTCGTGGGCCGCGACTCCGAACTGCGACTGATCAAGGACTTCTTCCATGCCACCGCTCGCGACCGCGGCGTACGCCTGGTCTCGGTAATGGGCCAGGCCGGCATCGGGAAGAGCCGACTGGCCTGGGAGTTCCACAAGTATCTCGACGGTCTGACCGAGCTCGCCTACTGGCACCAGGGCCGCTCCCCCTCGTACGGCGACGGGGTCAGTTTCTGGGCGCTTGGCGAGATGGTGCGCATGCGCGCCGGCATCGGCGAAGGTGATGACGAGGAGACAACTCGAGCCCGTCTGTCCGAGACCCTCCACCAGTTCGTGCCCGACGCCACGGAGCGGCAGGAACTCGAGGGGCCACTCCTCCAGCTGCTGGGGATCGCGGACGCGCACGGGCGCGAGCGCAGCGAACTGTTCAGCGCGTGGCGGACCTTCTTCGAACGGCTGGCCGAGGCGAACACGGTGGTCATGGTCTTCGAGGACCTGCAATGGGCCGATGAGGGTCTGCTCGACTTCATCGATGAGATGCTGGCCTGGTCCCGCCGGCGGTCGATCTACATCATCGCCCTGACACGACCGGAGCTCCTTGACCGGCGCCCGACCTGGGGCGCAGGTCAGCGCTCCTTCACCTCCCTGGGCCTGGAGCCGTTGCGCGACGATGAGATGGCCGAGCTGCTGACCGGCCTGGTGCCCGGACTGCCGGAGGCGGCGATGCGCGCGATCGTGTCACGCGCCGAGGGGATCCCCCTGTACGCAGTCGAGACGATCCGCATGCTGCTCAACGACGGCCGGATCGAGCCCGATGGCGACGCCTATCGCCCGGTGGGCGATCTGACCGAGCTGGCCGTGCCCGAGTCGCTGCATGCCCTGATCGCAGCGCGCATGGACGCGCTTCAGCCGCGGGAGAGGACCCTGATCCAGGACGCATCCGTCCTGGGCCTGTCGTTCACGCTGGCGGCGCTGACCGCCGTCACGTCCGAGCCGGATGACCTGGAACCAGTTGTGCGACACCTCGTACAGCGCGAGGTGCTGACGATCGACGATGACCCGCGCTCACCGGAACGCGGCCAGTACCGCTTCGTGCAGGGGCTCCTGCGAGAGGTGGCTTACGGCACCCTCGCGCGGCGCGATCGCCGTGCCCGCCACCTGGCCGCGGCTCGCTACTTCGAGAGCCAGGGGGACGACGAGCTGGCAGGGATGCTGGCGCAGCACTACCTCGATGCGTACCGCGCCCAACCGGAGGGCGAGGAGGGAGCCGCGGTCGCCACGCAGGCTCGGATCGCGCTCCGCGCGGCCGCCCAGCGAGCCGCGGCTCTGGGATCGCACCGACAGGCGCACCGCTATCTCAGCGACGCGCTGGAGGCGGTGACCGATCCGGGCGAGGAGCTTGAGCTGCAGCGCGCCGCCGCCAGGGCCGCCGGGCACGCGGGCCTGTTGGAGGACGGCGACAGGCATTACCTGCGCGTCGCAGAACTGGCCACGCAGCTCGGCGACGCAGGCGTCAGGCGTCGCGCCATCGCGGGGCGGGCCGCCCTCCTGATCGAGGGCCACCAGGAGCAGGGTCGCCAGCTCCTCCTCGACGCGCTGGGCGAGCCCGGGCTGCAGTCGTCAGACCCGGGCTACGTCGACCTGGCAGGCCAGCTCACAAACTTCGAGATGCGCCTCGGCAACGATGCCGAGGCGGTGGACATGGCGGATCGGGCCCTGCCCGCCATGGAGCTTGCCGGCGACGATGAGCTGACGATCCACACCCTCATCACCCGGGCGGTCGCACTCGCCAACATCGGCCGTGCGATCGAGGCCACCGCGAGCCTCACCGGTGCCAGGGCGCTGGCCGAACGGAGGGGGATGGTGGGGGCGTCGCTTCGCGCGGTGATCAACCTCGGCTACGCCCTTGAGCCGGAGGACCCGGTGCTTGGCTTCCAGGTGACGAAGGAGGGGTACGAACGCGCCGTCCGGTACGGGTTGACCCAGGGCGTCCGCTACCTGCTCGGCAACGCCTGTGACGGGGCCTTCGCGGTGGGCGAATGGGACTGGGCCCTGCGCGAGCTGGCACAGCAGTTGAGCCAGGACCTGGAGGTCCGTGAGCGGCTCTGGTTTGAGACCCACGCACTCCTCTTTCGCATGGTTCGAGGTGAAGCGGAGGAGGCACGCGCCGAGGGCGAGCGACTTGCGGCGATCGCCGCCGGCTTCGATGATGTCCAGTACCAGATCGGGCCGTACATGCCGCGGCTCTTCGACCTGCTGCTGAGCGGCCAGTTCGCGGGCGTCGTGGCGCTCACGGATGATGCGCTCAAGCTTGGGTACCACGCCGTGGAGCTGGCGCCAATGGGAGCCCGTGCCGCGATCTGGGTCGGCGACGCCCCCGCGGCGAGGCGGATGCTCGACGCGTACGCGCAGGCACGCGGAGGCCGCAGGACTGACGCGGTGCGCACGACCATAGAGGCGGGGATTGCCATGCTCGAGGGGCGCCTCCCCGACGCCCGACGGCTGTACACCGATGCCTTGGAGCAGTGGCATGAGCTGGGCCTCGTTACCTGGCTGGCCCTGTGCCAGCTCGATATCGTCGAGATGGGCGCCATGGAGCCGGCTGAGCGGCAGCGAATGGCGGAGGAGGCGCGCACCTTCTTCGAGCGCGTCGGCGCGCGGCCCCTCATCGAGCGACTCGACGCGGCGCTCACGCGAGAAGCGACGGCAGCCCCGTCCGGAGCGGCGCAGCCGGTCGCCGCGGCGGAGAAGGTACCGAGCCCGTGAAGTTCGCCTAGCGCTCCTCTGGTGGCCGCACGGCACGGAACGCGCGCAGCACCAGCAGGTCGTAGACGATCTTCAGTGTGCCGGCGATGACGAACGGGAGCCCGGCAAGCGGCACCGACTGGACGAGAGGCGTCGCCAGCGATGGTGAGACGGCCGCCCCCAGGCTGCGGGCGATGCCCGTCACGCCGGCCGCGGCACTCCGCTCATCGGGATCGACCACCGCCATGGTGTACGACTGCCGCGTCGGAACGTCCATCTGGCTGATCGCAAACCGCGCCAACAAGACGCCGATCGCCAGCGGCAGGCTCGGCATCAGCGGGACCAGGATGAGCAGCACGTTGGACGGCAGATGGGTGAAGACCATCGTGTTGATCAGACCGATGCGCGCGGCCAGCCGCGCGGCGGCGAGCGCCGAGAAGCCCGCGAGGATGTTGGCGCCGAAGAAGATGGCCCCCAGGGTCGCCGGATCGGCGCCGAACCTGATATGGAACCAGTAGGCGATGACGCTCTGCATCACGAAGCCACCGGCAAACGCGTCCAGGCTGAAGAGCGCCGACAGGCGCAGCACGATCCCGCGCGACCGATGCAGGCCCAGCCGCGTCGCCACCGACACGTCCGGCGCAGCCGGCACCTCGATCGCCACCGACAGCCGCGTGAAGAGGAGCGCCAGGGCGATGCCGACGAGCGCGTAGCCAAGCACGACGGCCCGGTACGAGTCGAGTTGACCGGCACCAACCCCCTGGAGAAGCTGGGCCGTCAGCCCCCCGACCAGCGCGCCAGTCGCGGTCGCGAGCGAACCGACCAGGTTGTACCAACCGAAGACCCGGGTGCGGTCTCGATCCGGCACGGCCTGCGACAGCGAGGCCTGCTCGACCGCCAGGAAGGGTCCAACCTCGTTGCCGCTCGGACTGATGACGCCGATGGTGGCCGCAAGAAGCAGCACCCAGAAATCGCGCGCCAGGACAAAGACGACCCCGGCCAGCAGCATCAGCACCGCGCCTGTCAGCAGGATGCGGCGACGCCCCAGGCGATCCGCGTGCGTGGTCAGCCAGAGGCTGATCGCCGCATCCCCGAGGAGCGTCAGGGTGAGGATCGCCCCCACGGCGGGCGCATCCAGGCCGATCTCGACCAGGTAGAGGACCAGCACGACCGAGAGCAGCCCGTAGCCGAACATCCGCGCGATGCGCGTGGCGAAGAGGAGGCGCGCGTCCCGCGTCATCGAGGCGCGGCCCGGGTGGATCGTTCGGGGGTCAACACGGCGGACAGTATGCTTCGCCGATGGCAGCGCCACCCGCCTCCGACCTCGTCATCGCCCACCTTCTGCGCGACGAGGGCTTTCGCGCCCCGGAGTCCCAGGACGCCGCCCGTGCCGTACTGGAGGCGGCCGGCCTCACCAGGCCCAAGAAGCAGCGCATCGCGGCTGAGAAGCTCGAGCGTGCGCGCGACGCGATCGGTCTGGCGATCGCCCGCTCCTGCGGGAGCCCAGAATGCGAGGCTGCCCTCGCCGATGACGGCCGAACCGTTGTCCGGGTCGAGAAGCCCGCGTGTGTGGTGTGCAGCGGCTCGAACAACCGTCGCGGGGTCCGCCGCATGGTCCAGGCGTGCCGTGCGGCCGGCGTGGATAGGGTGCTGGTGGTCGGCGGCCGTCCGCCGCTGTGGGCCGAGCTGGAGCGCGAGGCGCCGACACTCACCTTCAGGTTCGTGGACGGGACAAGCAACCTGCCGAATCAGAACGATGCGTTTCAGCACTGTGCATGGGCGGACCTCCTGGTCATCTGGGCACCGAGCCCGCTGCCGCACAAGGTGAGCGGGCTGTACCGGCCAGAGATGTGCGCGGTAGCGCACCGGGTCACCGTCCATCGCCGCGGAGTCGAGGCCCTCGCGCTGACCGTAGTGCAGCACTTCGAGCCGAGTTGACCTAGGCGATCGCCCCCCGGGTGCGCAGCTCGGCGATCTCGGCAGGCGCGAGGCCGGCCTCGCCCAGGATCTCGTCGGTATGCTCGCCCAGCTTCGGCGGTGCCAGGCGCAGCGGCAGGCGCCCCGAGTCGACCAGCATGGGATCGGGCGCGAGGCGCATGCCATCGCGCTCCTGGACCCACGCCCCGTCATGCGCGGCCTCCATGGCCGCGAGCGCCTCGCTGACCTGGTTCACCGGTCCGGCCGGCACGTCGGCCGCCATGAACGCGGACATCAACTCGTCGCGATCACGCTCCGCGATCCGCGCCGCCAGGAGGGGCACCAACTCATCCCGAGTCGCCAGACGCTGGGGGTTGGTCGCGAAGCGTGAATCGTCCGGCAGGTCGAGCACAGCGAGCAGTCGCGAGAACTGGGAGTCGTTGCCGACCGCCAGGACGAGGTGCCCGTCGCGCGCCGCGAAGACCTGATACGGGACGATATCTGGGTGCGCAATCCCCCAGCGGTGCGGCTCCTCGCCGGTGGCGAGGTGATGTCCGAGCACGTTGGTGAGCGCCGCCACGCCGGACTCGATCAGGCTGACCGATGCATGCGTGCCGGTCGGGGTGACCCCGCGCTCACGCCCGAGCAGGCCGGCCAGCGCGCCGATGGCGGCCTGCAGGCCTGCGGCCAGGTCGAGCAGCGCGACGCCCACCTTCATCGGCCAACCATCGGGGTCGCCGGTGACCGCCATCAGCCCGCTGGTGGCCTGTGCCACCAGGTCGTAGGCGGGACGCTCGGCCGCCTCAGGACCCCCCGGGAAGCCGGCCACGGTCGAGACGACCAGATGCGGGTGCAGCCGCCGCAGACGATCGGCATCGAGCCCCAGGCGCAGAGCCACCGACGGCTGGTAGTTGTGCAGCAACAGGTCGCACTGCGCCGCGAGTCGATCGAGCAGGGCGCGACCCGCATCGGTCTTCAGGTTGATCACGATGCTGCGCTTGTTGCGGTTGACCGATGCGAAATAGGCGCTCAGGCCATCGGCCGGGTCGCCCCAGTACGGTGGGCCCCAGCCACGCGTCTCGTCGCCGGCGGGCGGCTCGACCTTCCAGATCTCGGCCCCCAGGTCGCCGAGCAGCATGCTGGCGATCGGCCCAGCGTAGACGCGCGAGCAGTCGAGCACCCGGATCCCGGCGAGCGGCAGTGGCGTTTCCATCGGCACGTGAAGCGTAGCCCCGCGCTGAACGCCGCGTGGCCCTAGCCTGTAGCACAGCGCCCAAAGGTGGCGCCGATCCGTGGGCAGCGTTGCCGCCTGCTCGGCATCTGAGCGTACGGACCGAGACGACCCGGAATCCAGGCCAAATGCTCGGCATCCGAGCAGAACCGCCAGGATATCGGGCCTGAATCGTCGCATCCCTGTCCGTAGGCTCCGATACGGAGCACATGGCTGACCGCTGCGGCGGTCCGGTACCGAGGCTAGCCCGTCCCGAGCAGCAGGTGCCGGCCGGAGCGCTTCCGCAGCCGAACGAGCACAGGCCCAACGATCCTGACACCGCAGACGCCGCAACGAGTCCAGCGGCCGTCGCGCACGAGGCGAACGGTGTGCTCCGGTACGAGCACGCGGACCGGTCGGCGCAGCCGAGCGCGCTCGCGCAGTGCCACGCGCCGTTCGTGCCACGCGGTATCGGCGCCCGGGACGCCCAGGGTCCGCGCGTGACGGAGCGAACTGGGGTAGCGGCCACCCTCACGGGCGAGGGCTTCAGGGGCGGGGATCCCGTGGCGCTCGTACAGGCGAAAGGCCACGGCATAGAACGCCGCATCGTGGTGGGCGATGCGTCCTCGCCGGCGGCGCGCCTGGGGAGCCACCCAATGGGCGAGCTCGTGCAGCAACGTCAGGCGCTCATCGACCGGGTCGCTGCCTGACGTCACGGCGACGCTGCCAACCCCCCATCGGGTGACCCCCGACGATGCGACGCGGGCCGCGCGCCGCCAGCGAAGAGACGGTTCGGCGACGCCGGCATCGGCGCATACCTCGCTGACCAGCGCGACGGCCCAGCCGGGCGCCATCAGGAGCGGCCGCCGTGGCTGCGGTCGGGACGCGGCCGCAGGATCCGGCCCAGCTCGACCAGCCACGCGTCGAGTTGCGGATCGCCGTACGTGTACGCGTCGTAGGTGTAGCCGATCATCGCCTCAGCGTGCCGTGCGGCGTACGCGGCGGGCGTCTCCGACTGATACGGAAAGTGCGCACGGGCACGCGCCTCTCGCTCGGTGTCGGCCGGCTCGCGGCCCCTGGACGCCACGCTCGCTTCGTGCCGCGCGCGCCACCGATCGGTCAGGCGATCCAGGCGGGTGCGCGGTTCATCGGTCACGTCGCTGAGGGTACCCGTTCGGCGTCGCGGCCTGCCGACGTCAGGCGGAGGGCGCGACCTCGTACAGGCCAAGGCGCGCGACGGCGCGCTGCAGCCAGGCGGGTGCCCACCAGTTGACCCAGCCCATCAGGCGCATGAAGGCCGGCACGAGCAGCCCGCGCACGATGGTGGCATCGACCAGCACGGCGATCGACATGGTTACCCCGAGCGCCTTGATGAAGACGATGCTCGAGAGCGCGAACGCCGCGAACACGGCGACCATGATCAGGGCGGCCCCGGTGATGATCCCGCCGGTGATGCCGATCCCTTCGGCCACGGCGCGAGTGTTGTCTCCGGTCGCCAGGTACCGCTCTCGAATGCGCGAGAGGAGCAGCACCTCGTAGTCCATCGATAGCCCGAAGAGGATGGCGAACATGATCAGCGGCAGCCAGGCGCCGAGCGCGCCTGACGCGGTGAAGCCGAGCTGCTCCGAGAGATGCCCCTGCTGGAAGATCCAGACCAGCGCACCGAAGCTGGCACTCACGCTGATCAGGCTCATCAGCACCGCCTTGACCGGCAGGAAGACCGATCCGAAGGTGAGGAACAGGACCCCGCCGGTGACGACCATCACGATGAGGACGGCCGTCGGCACCGAGCTGCGGAAGCTGTCCATGAAGTCGGCCGAGCGCGACGGCAGGCCGGCGGTGAGCACCTGGGCACCGGTCGGTGGGGTGATCGCACGCACCTCGGCCACGAGCTCGCGCCCGGCGTCAGAGTCGGGAAGGTGGCTCGAAAAGACCCGCAGCTTGGTCGTATCGGCGGCGAGCCACTCGTCCATGTACGCGGCGACCGCGGCCGGCACGCTCGGCGGCCATTGCTCGCGCGGCAGACTGAGCAGCAGGGCGTACTGGTCGGCCGGCATGCCGGGTGGCGGCGTCAGGGCGCTCTCGACCTCGTTCACGCCGTTCAAGGCGCCGATCCCATCGATGTAGGTCCGCAGCGTCGCCTGTCGCTCTACCGCCAGGCCGCTCTGCAGATCGGCACCGGGCCAGGTAACGGCAACCGTGATCGGGTCGCTCTCGCCGCCGGGGAACTCGTCAACGATAACCTCGAAGCCGATGCGCGCTGGGGTCGCCGGAAGATCCTCGAGATTCTGTCCGGTCGAAAGCTGGATCCCCAGGAACGGTGAGCCGGCTAGGACCAGTAGCGCAAGGACCGGGATCACCACCAGCACCGGCCGCCGCATGACCCGCGCCGCCACCCACGCCCATACGCCCTTGCCGTGGCGCTGATCTGCGGCGTCGATGTCGTCCTCGACGAGACGCAGGAAGCGCGGCAGGGGGATCCGCAGCCGATTGACCCGGGTGCCGAGTACGGAGAGCATGGCCGGCAGCACGGTCAGGGCAAAGAGCAGGGTGGACAGCACCGTGACGACGCCGCCGATCCCCATGCTGCGCAGGGCGGCAGCGTCGAAGACCGCCAGAGACGAGAGGCCGATGGCGACCGCCACGCCTGAGATCGCGACCGCCTTGCCGACGCTGCCCATCATCCGTTCCAGGGCGATCTCGACGTCGTGGTGGCGCAATTCCTCGCGGAATCGGCTCACCATGAAGAGGGAGTAGTCGATCGCCAGGGCCAGCCCGATCATGGTCGCCAGGTTGTTCACGAAGATGCTCATCTCCATGACGCTCGCGAGCAGCGCGATCACCGCAAAGGCGGTCGGCATGGCGAGCGCGGCGATCAGGAGTGGCAGCGCCGCCGCGACCAGTGTCCCGAAGACGGTCAGCAGGATCAGCAGCGCGATCGGCAGGCTGACCATCTCGGCCTGGACCAGGTCCTTTTCGATCTTGTCGTTGAACTCGTGGTAGAGCTGCGGGATCCCGGTCACCCACATCTCCACGCCGTCGGGACGTTCCACCGTGTCGGCAAGTCGCGCGGCGTCGATGACCGAGTCCTCGATCGCCAGGTCGAGATAGACGGCGGCCATGGTCGTCGTCCCATCGTCGCTCAGCAGCACCGTCGCGCCGGTCTCACCGTAGGTCAGGATCCGAGTCACCAACGGGTCGGCGGCCACGTCGATGAGGCTCTCGCGGACCACCGACTGGAAGGCGGGTGAGGCGGCGTCGCCGGCCGGATCGCGGTAGACGACCAGCATCGTGGTGGCCTGTTCGCCGAATCGATCTGCGAGCAACTCTGCCGCCCGTTGCTCCTCCGAGCCCGGGATCACCCAGCCTCCCTGGATCAGCTGCCCGCCCGCGGCGGTGGACCACAGGTTGACGCCGATGACGACCGCCAGTCCGAGCATGAGGATGAGGCGGCGGAAGCGGTAGTTGAAGCGGCCCACCGCCGCGAAGACGCCGGTCGGGTGCGGCTCCCGGACGTGGCCGGATTGGCCGGATGGCGCGGCACCTGCGGCGCCGGGGGGGCTTTCGGCGGTCGTCACGGTGGGCATGTACTCCTCCGCCGGAGGTTGGCGCCGGCGCAGCCCCAGCCAGGCGCCCATGGCAAGGACGGCCCCGACGATTCCCATCCCGATCGCAATGGCTCCGCGCCGTTCCCCGTTCACCAGCACCTCAGCATGCATGAGCGTTCAGCAATTCGACGCCGAGCGTACACAATCGCGCGCGGCATCGGTATCATCCGCCGGTGACCCGCCCCGCAACACCTTCGTGAGCCGCTTCTCGCCCGCCGGCTGGTGGCGGGGCCTGGGCGGGCTGACCCGCTCCGGGAGCGCGACCGAGGGTCTGTCGTGGGCGCTCTACGACTTCGCGAACACCATCTTCAGCTTCGCCATCGTCAGCTTCGCCATGAGCCTGTGGGCGATCCAGTACCTGGGCGAGGCGGCGGGGCAGTTCTGGTTCACCTTCGCCGTCAGCGTGAGCGTCCTGCTGAACGCCGCAGTCTCCCCGGTGCTGGGCGCCATGAGCGATCGGATGGGGCGTCGCAAGCCGTTCCTGGCGATCTTCACCGGGCTCGCCATCGGACCGACCCTCCTCATCGGCTTCGTGGACATCGGGCTCGGCCTGCTCTTCTTTGCCGCGGCGAACTTCGCCTACCAGGCGGCGCTCATCTACTACGACGCGCTGCTGCCCGACGTGGCACGACCCGAGACCCGCGGCCGTCTCTCCGGGGTCGGCGTGGCGCTCGGCTACATGGGCACCATCGTCTCCGGGCTCCTCTTCCGCTTCACGACCGATACCAACGGCGACTCGACCGCGGCGAGCTTCCTGCTGGTCGGGTCGCTCTTCGCCGTCTTCGCCTTCCCGATCTTCCTGCGCGTGCAGGAACGCTCGCCGCGCGGCGCGCAGTTCCGCATGATCGATGCCGTCCGATCGTGGAGCCAACTGCGTGCGACGGTTGACCACGCGCGACAGACACCCGGGCTGCTGCGGTTCATCGTCGGGCGCTTCTTCTACTCCGACCCGGTGAACACCGTGATCGTGGTGATGAGCGCCTTCGCCACCCAGGCGATCGGCTACACGAGTTCCGAGGCGCTCAATATCCTGCTGCTGCTGACCGTGGTGGCGGTCATTGCTTCGTTCGGCTGGGGCTGGCTGACCGACAGGATCGGCGCCAAACGGACCCTGCTCATCGTCCTCGGCTCGTGGACCGCGGGGCTCCTGCTGGCCGGCGTGGTGCTCAATCCCAACACCTTCCTGATCGCCGGGGCCATCCTCGGCTCGGGCCTTGGCGGTGTCGCGGTCACCGATCGACTGCTGCTCCTGCGCCTGGCGCGCTCCGACCAGGTCGGCGAGATGCTCGGCCTCTACGGTCTCGCCGGCAAGTTCAGCGCGGTGATCGGACCGATCGCCTACGGATCGATCGTCGGGCTCCTGCTGGGTCCCCTGGGCAAGACCGCCTACCAGGTGGCGATCCTGTCGCTGCTCGTGCTGATGGTGATCGGCTACCTGATCGTGCGGAAGGTCCCCGAGGGAGTTACGCACGCGGAGCAGGAGCAGGAGCTCGGCACGCCCGTCGAGCCGGCCATCGTGCCGCCGGGCGAGGCGCCATGACCCTCGTCGTCGCCCACCGTGGCGCATCAACCGAGGCCCCGGAGAACACCATG